>SSEX01000167.1 GCA_008015085.1 Tolumonas sp.
GATCAATGGCTGGCTGGTGAGTAATGCCACCGAACATCACATGTGCCATATCCTGCAGCTGGTGCTGAATCGCCTGATTCAGTTCTAGTACGTTATAACCGTGAATACAAGCCCACCAGGATGACATGCCATCAACCAGACGACGTCCATCTTCAAGTTCGAGATAGACACCTTCTGCACGTTTAACGGGATAGACCGGTAGAGGTTTGGTGAGCGAGGTGTAAGGATGCCAGATATGCTGACTATCAAACTCTGGGTTGTTCATTTTTCATCCTGATGTAAATATCAGATTTCATTTTTAATTGACAGTTTAACGGGCAGACATAGACTATCCAAATTATTTCCGTCTCAGAGTAACGATAACAATGTCAGCCAACATCCGTCACAACTGGACAGTCGCCGAAGTCGAAGCGCTGTTTGCATTACCGTTCAATGATCTGCTGTTTCAGGCGCAGACAGTTCACCGCCAGCATTTCAATCCGAATGAAGTGCAGGTGAGCACGTTGTTATCGATTAAAACGGGGGCTTGTCCGGAAGACTGTAAATACTGCCCGCAAAGCGCGCGTTATAACACAGGGCTGGAAAAAGAGACGCTACTTGAAGTCGAAAAAGTGCTGCAACGCGCCAAAGAAGCCAAAGATGCAGGTTCCTCCCGTTTCTGTATGGGCGCGGCCTGGCGTAACCCGCGTGATCGTGACATGCCGTACATCATCCGCATGATCCAGGAAGTCAAAAATCTGGGCATGGAAACCTGTATGACGCTGGGGATGCTGACGGAAGAGCAGGCGAAACAGTTAGCTGATGCGGGTCTGGATTATTACAACCACAATCTGGATACATCGCCAGAATTCTATAACGCGATTATTACTACTCGCACCTATCAGGATCGTCTGGAAACCTTGCAGCATGTACGTGATGCCGGGATGAAGATCTGCTCCGGTGGTATCGTTGGTATGGGCGAACAGGTGCAGGATCGTGCCGGATTATTGGTACAACTGGCGAATCTGCCGGTACAGCCGGAAAGCGTACCGATCAATATGCTGGTAAAAGTGAAGGGTACTCCGTTGGAAAATCAGGAGGAACTTGATCCGTTCGATTTTATCCGCACCATCGCAGTTGCGCGTATTCTGATGCCAAAATCACATGTTCGCTTGTCGGCAGGCCGTGAAAAGATGAATGATCAAATGCAGGCGCTCTGTTTCATGGCAGGAGCCAATTCGATTTTCTACGGTTGCAAGTTGTTGACCACACCGAATGCGGATGCCAATGAAGATATGCAGCTGTGTGCCCGTCTGGGAATGAAGCCGGAAGCGTGTGCGCAAAAACCGGACATGGTAGAAGAGCATACCCTGATGGAGGCGATTGCTGATCAAGCCGAAGGTGCTTTGTTTTATGATGCGAGCAAGCCACGGACATCTGCTAATGCCGTTTGATTTACAAACCGCACTGGATGAGCGGGCCCGGGAGGGCCTGTTTCGTCAGCGACAGATCCTGCAATCTGGTCAAAACCGTTTCATCAAACTCAACGATCAAACCTATCTGAATTTTTCCAGTAATGACTATCTGGGGTTAGCTTCGCAGCCGTTTCTGACAAAAGCCTGGCAGGAAGGGTTAGAGCGCTGGGGCGCTGGATCGGGTGCTTCACCGCTAGTGACTGGCTATACACAGGCACATGCAGATTTAGAGCAGACGCTGGCCGAATGGCTAGGGTTAGAAGCTGTTCTGTTGTTTTCTACCGGTTTTTCAGCCAATCAGGCCGTGATCAAAGCGTTACTGCAAAAAGACCATATCCAGTATCAGGATCGGCTTAACCACGCCTCGTTGCAGGAAGCAGGATCGCAATCGCCTGGGAAAATGCAGCGATTCCGTCATAACGATATGGTGCATCTGGAATCACTATTACAACCTCAGTCCGGGCTGATTATCAGTGAAGGTGTATTCAGTATGGATGGCGATCAGGCTCCATGTCAGCAGTTAGCGGATCTCGCAGCTCAAACCGGTAACTGGCTGATGATTGATGATGCTCATGGGTTGGGTGTGTTAGGTCAGCAAGGACAAGGTACTTTATCCCACCAGAATGTTTCATCAGATCGTATAAACATCCGAATGGCGACCTTTGGTAAGGCTTTAGGTACTGCAGGTGCATTCGTGGGGGGTAGCCGTCAGTTGATTGATTATTTAATTAATTTCGCGCGTGACTATGTCTACAGCACACACATGCCTTCTGCGCAGGCGTATGCAACCACGGCGGCTATCAAATGGGTGAGGCAAGCGGATGCAGAGCGGGCTCATCTTCAGTCTCTCATCAGTGCTTTCCGTGCCGGTGTAGCCGATCTGGGGCTGAACATTCCGGAATCTGAAACAGCAATACAGCCCCTGATTATTGGGGATGCTGAACAAGCGATGAATATTGCAAATCGATTACGTACCCGAGGGCTCTGGGTTTCAGCAATTCGTCCGCCAACGGTGCCTAAAGGCACGGCCAGATTACGAATTACCCTGACAGCCGCACACCAGCAAGCAGATATAGCCTTATTGCTCAATGAGTTAAAAGAGTGTTTATCCCATGTTTGAGCCGGTAGATAAGCAGGCCCTGGCAGACCGCTTTGGCAAAGCGGCGCAATCATATGATCAATATGCATTGTTACAAAAAGAAGTTGGGCGTAATTTATTGAGTCTAATTCCTGATAAAGAGTATGGGAATGGTCTCGATCTGGGATGTGGCTCCGGCTTTTTTTTATCAGATCTGCAACAATTATGTAACTACTTGCTGGCGCTGGATATTTCCACTGGCATGCTGAAGCAGGCAAAACAGCAGAGTAAGGCAATGGCATATGTTGGCGGAGATGCGGAAGCACTGCCTTTGCGTAGTGATTCGGTAGATCTGGTATTTTCCAGTCTGGCTTTACAGTGGTGTATTGATCCTGTCTGTGCATTCAAATAAATAAAAAGAGTATTAACGTCACAGGGTTACGCTCTGTTTGCTACTCTTAGTGAGGGAAGTTTGTTTGAGCTACGGGAAGCCTGGGCAGCGGTAGATGAGCATGAACATATCAACAGGTTCATGCCTGAATCGGTTCTCCGTTCCGTTCTGCAACAAGCCGGGGTGCAATGCAAAACATGGCAGGTGAAGAGACATGTAATGTATTACCCTGATGTTAATGCGGTATTGCAGAGTTTAAAACGGATTGGTGCCAGCCAGGTTAATGGTCAACGCAGTCAGGGATTACTCACGCGACAGAAGCTGCTGGTTTTACAACAAGCGTATGAACGATATCGCTTACCTTCGGGGCTGCTTCCGGTCACTTATAATGTGTGCTACGGAGTTTTACATCGATGAGCAAAACTTTTTTCGTTACCGGTACTGATACCGATGTAGGAAAAACAACCTCTACGATTGCATTATTGCACGCAGCAGCAGCACAAGGGCTAAAAGCGGTTGCTTATAAGCCTGTCGCAGCTGGCTGTGAAATTATGGAAGACGGTCTGTGTAATCAGGATGTGTTGTTACTTCAGAAAAACAGCACAATACCGCTGAGTTATGAACAAGTTGTCGGCTATTCGTTTGAGCCTTTTTCATCGCCTCATATTGCAGCCGATGAGTCTGGCGTTACTATCCGCCTTGAGGTGCTGTCTGAAGGACTTCACAATCTGCAGAAAAATTCCGGTGCAGATATTATTTTTGTTGAAGGTGCCGGTGGTTGGCGTGTGCCTATCGGTCATGCCCATTTTTTGTCTGACTGGGTCAAATATGAAAATCTGCCAGTGATCATGGTAGTGGGTGCGCGATTGGGTTGTATAAACCATGCTGTGCTGACCTATGAAGCAATCCATCATGATATGCTGCCTCTGGCTGGTTGGTGTATTAACCGTATTAATCCGGCCATGAGTCATTATCAGTCCAATATGGAAACGTTGAAAAGCCTACTGCCTGCCCCATATATGGGTGAAATTCCTTATATCAACAAGCCTTACGAACATAATCTGGGTAAATATCTGGATATAGCGCCACTCCTCTGATTTTTTGGATAACCGAAGTATTTGATTCTATACTTCGGTTATATCGAGTTAAAAGCATTGTATTTCTTACATTTCATTTACTTGAAATTCCTGTTTGCAACCCTATGATCATGGTGTGTGCGATTGCACATTCGAGCACGTTAAAGGAGCTAAAATGAAACGCGTGTTGCTGTTTCTTGCGACAAACCTGGCTGTCATGCTGGTGCTGTCTGTTGTACTGAGCTTATTAAGTAGTTTCTTCGGAATTAATACCAGAGGGTCTGGCGGCTTATTGCTAATGGCTATGGTATTTGGTTTCGGTGGCTCAATCATTTCTTTGCTGATGTCCAAATGGATGGCAAAACGCGCATATGGTATCGAGCCAATTCAGCAGCCTCGTAATGAAACAGAATATTGGCTGGTGAATACGGTAAAACGTCAGGCTGAACAGGCTGGTATCGGGATGCCGGAAGTTGGTATTTATGATTCGCCAGAAATGAATGCATTTGCAACCGGTGCGAACCGTAATGAAGCACTGGTTGCGGTCAGTTCTGGCTTGCTATACAGCATGAGCCGTGATGAAGCAGAAGCTGTTCTTGCGCATGAAGTGAGCCATGTTGCGAACGGTGATATGGTCACTCTGACTTTGATCCAAGGTGTGGTGAATACCTTCGTGATTTATATTTCTCGTGTGTTGGCTGGTATCGTGTCGAACTTTATGCGTTCAGATGACGAAGAAAGTTCAGCATCAGGGGGCATTGCTTACTTTGCTATATCTATGGTGTTTGAACTGGTGTTCGGTATTCTGGCGTCTATGATCGTGATGTGGTTCTCGCGTCAGCGTGAATTCCGTGCAGATGCGGGTTCAGCGAAGCTGGTCGGTAAAGAGAAGATGATTGCAGCACTGGAACGTTTGGCTCGTGGCCATGAATCTCAGTTAGATGGCACCATGATGGCGTTCGGTATTAATGGTAAAAGATCGATGACCGAACTGTTTATGAGCCATCCTCCACTGGAAAAACGTATTCAGGCTTTGCGTGATATGCGTTAATTCCGACTTGAAAAGAAAAAGCCACTGTTTTCCTCAGTGGCTTTTTTTTATTCGTAAATGTGGAATCAGCCTGCTGCTTTTGCGTTTTCTGTCAAATAAGTCACCAGATCTTCAATCGACAATACTGGCATGTCGTGTTTATTGGCAAACTCTACAATCTGCGGCAAACGGGCCATGGATCCATCTTCGTTCTGCAGTTCACACAATACACCATACGGTTTTAAGCCTGCCAGTTTCATCAGGTCAACAGTAGCTTCGGTGTGTCCACGGCGGGTTAATACTCCACCAGTACGAGCGCGTAGAGGAAATACATGGCCCGGACGATTCAGATCTGCTGGTTTAGCGCCATCGGCAATGGCGGTATGGATAGTAGTGACACGATCATTTGCGGATACACCGGTAGTCACGCCATGTACGGCTTCGATAGTCACAGTAAAACCGGTCTGGTAGGGGCTAGTATTATTGTCAACCATCATTGGCAGTGCCAGTTGGCGGATGCGCTCTTCAGTCAGGCACAGACAAACAATTCCTGAACATTCGCGGATCATCAGTGCCATCTGTTGTGGTGTCAGTTTTTCTGCTGCGAAAATCAGATCGCCTTCATTTTCACGATCTTCATCATCGACTACTAAAACACCGTTGCCTTGTTGCAGTGCGGCAAGTGCGCGTTCAACTCGTTCGAATGGATTGCCAAAAGAGGTCAGTAGAGACTGATTCATGGTAAAACTCCTGTTATTTAGTTACCAGAATCAGGGCATGGAATAACATAGCCTCCGCTGAACGCGGAGGCTTGTTGTATCCTCTTTCATCCGGACTATAACCGTCGGCTCCGGAATTACACCGGATCTGCTGACATTAAACCGGGAAGACCGGTTTAACCGCTCGCGGGCTTTCAGTTGAAGTCATCTTCACACTGTTTACCGCCGGTGGGGATTTTCACCCCGCCCTGAGAATATGCGGGACCAGAATAGACCTGTTTTTATGAAAAACCAAGTCATATACCCTTCCCACTTGAAATTGCAGCGGTGTTGGCTGCGTTCATTCGCCCCAATCACATAGTTTATCTATGCTCATGGGGTCTCTTTCACTTGACGCCTACCAGCCACTCCAAGTTGTTTGGGTAAAGTGTTAGCTGGATCGTATTTTCTGACTCAGTTGACGCATTGCTGTGGTAGGATTGATGTATTGCAACGCATTAATAAAGCTACCATTCTGGTAAGAATAGAATGAGCGGGGATACGTTGAAGTATAAGAATTACCGAAATAGGCTGATCGCAGGCTGTCTGTTACTGGGCATTCTTTCGTCCGCTCAGGCTGTACCTGTGACGTATGATGTAAGCGGCATCAAAGGTGAATTGCTGGATAACGTAAAATACTATCTGGCTGCGTTGCCGGTGATTGATAGTCAGCGTGCGGAAGGGCGTCAGGCGAAGATCTCTGATGCTATTATCAGGTCTTTGCAGGCCATGGGTTATTATTCACCTAAGATAGATTTCAAATTTCCTGCAGAAAAATCACATTCTTTGCAGATCCGGATTGATCCGCGGAAACCGGTCAAGGTGCGCCAGATGCAGGTGGTTCTTGAAGGTGATGCTAAGAAAGATGCGGATTTTCTTAAAATACTCTCATCGCTTGATTTAGATACTGGTGATGTTTTCCATCATGGAAAATATGAAAATATCAAACGACGCCTGAAGACACTGGCGGCCACTAATGGTTATTTTGATGCAGAGCTGAGCAAGTCTGATGTACAGGTTTATCCGAGAGATGAAGCTGCAGATATTTCCATCATTTTTGATAGTGGCCCCCGTTATCACTTCGGTTCTATTAACGTGGATGGAATTGAGCAACGCCAGCTGATTAACCCCTTGTTTCATTTTAAACAAGGTGATGCTTATAACACCCGTAAGCTGGCAGAGCTCAGTCAATCACTGTCTCAGACTCGTTATTTTCAGGTCGTTGATGTTCATCCGAATATGGGGCAGGCCAATCCAACTAATGGTTATCAGATCCCGATCACGGTACATCTGGAAAAGAAAAAATCGAATCAGATGGAAACAGGTCTGGGTTTTTCAACCGATGAAGGTCCTCGGGTGCAGTGGAACTGGGAGCGTCCATGGGTTAATGATTATGGACACCGTTTTTCGTCGCAGATAAAAGTGGCTCAGACGACGCAAACGGTCGATTTCAGTTACCGCATCCCGAATAAAAATCCGATCGATGACTACTATCAAATCCAGACAACCTATGAAAATAAAGATCAGGATGATACACAGTCACAAAAAATAGAAACGGGTCTGCATTACTGGACAACGCTGATGGGCGAGTGGCAACGAGATTACTTCTTTAAAACCGCCTATGAGATGTATGAGCAGGGTGAAGACAGCGGTAATAGTTTGTTATTTATGCCGGGAGCAGCGATTACCCGTGTCCGGAGCCGGGGCGGTATTGACCCTTACTGGGGCGATATACAATCGCTGAGTGTGATGTTTTCTGACCCGAGCTGGGCATCGGATACCCGGTTTGTAAAAGTCTGGGGGCGAACTAAATGGCTACGCACCTATGCTACCAATCACCGTTTTATTCTCCGGGCTGAGCAGGGGGCTCTGCTCTGGGGCGAGCTGAGTGAAATTCCGGCGTCGCAACGTTTTTTTACCGGGGGCGATCAGACGGTTCGGGGTTACGGCTATGAAGCCATTTCGCCTGTTGACTCATCAGGTGATCTGTCCGGAGCGTTGAATACCACAGCAGGAAGTATTGAATATAACTACCAGATTGCACCGAAATGGCGGATAGCCACTTTTGTGGATGTTGGTACGGCAACGAATGATTATCAGGATCCATGGAAGATCGGTACTGGGTTCGGTGGCCGATGGCTGACTCCTGTTGGCCAGTTGCGTTTTGATCTGGCGTTTGGTGTTTCTGAGCAATCAGTGCCATTTCGTCTGCATTTTGCATTGGGGCCGGAATTATGAGTCTCAGAAGTCGTCGTTGGGTTGCCTCTTCTGTTTTGGTGACGGCATTTTTGGCTGTTATGTTTTTCTTTTTGCTATTTTCATCTGCTGGTAGCCAGTTGCTATGGAATCAGCTAATTCGCTGGGTGCCTGGTTTGCAGGGGGAATGGGTTTCCGGTTCGCTGGCTGATGGCTGGCAGCTGCGTGATGCAAAATGGCAAAATGATTTTATTTCGGTTTCTGCAAAACAAATTACTACCCGCTGGCAGTTATCTTCTTTATTAACAGGACAGGCAGAGGTAGATTCGCTGGTTGTGAATGGCTTATCGGTGATCCGTAAGGAACTACCGGATGACCCTGAGCCTTTGCCCATTCAGGATCCGCAGCCCACCAGTCGCTACATAGTCACACCGATTCCTGTTGCCTTGCATCAGCTACAGGTGTCTGATTTTATCTACGATGATCCGGTGGTTCAGGTTCGGGTTAAACAACTGGATACAGGAGCCACCTGGCTGGAACATCAGATCAATATCGATCCTTCCCGTGCCGAATCAGCCGATGTCTGGCTGAAACCAGCTGCTAATCCTCAGCCCACTAAAACCAAGGTGGTTTCTGCCAATAGTAAAGGAAAGCAATCAGGTCACGAGCAGGCTGATGATGAACTGCCGGAAGTCTTTGTGCCATTTGACATCCGTCTGACTGAGCTGAAGCTGAAACAAGGGCGGTATCACCAGCAGACATTTGATACGGGGTTGATGGATATCCTGTTACAAGCCCGGTTTGATGGGGCATTGCTTTCTGTGCAAAAAGTGCAGGTACAGCAGGAAAAACGCCGTGCTGAATTGTCAGGGTCGATGACTTTTATTCATAATTACCTGCTGGACGCCTCTCTGCGGGCACAATCTGCTATTCCGCTCGTATCACCGGATTCTGCCC
>SSEX01000037.1 GCA_008015085.1 Tolumonas sp.
AATAAGCACTGATCGAACGATTGCAAAATGACTGTATCCCAGGTATTGCCTGTTTCACAATACAGGGATGAGGATGTCTCGGGTTGATGACATAACTCTCCGGCGGTTGTAGTCGCTAATAACTGACAATTGGGAGCTGTAGTCCGCAGGAACTGTCTGATGTTCTGGCAGACCTGGGAAAAGTCTACATGGGGGCTGACGTAAGCAATAACTAATGCCGGAACTGCCTGCTGTGGTAACCAGCCTGACATATCTTGCGTTAACTTTTGGCTGCTGGTGCGCAGTACATGAACAACATCAATGTTATCGATTGTCCCTGCTGACTTTTTCCGGAAGAAAGAAAACATACATGTTCCTCAATTAATCGATTCAGCTTTATTGTTATTGCCAGCTATACCGAGCATTTATCTGATTATTGTTATTATAGAGTCAAATTGACTCCCTATTTATAGATCATTTGCGGCCAGAATGACGTGCTCCAGACCTAAAAATCAAAACAAGAACATTGATCCTGTTGTTTGACAGGTTTCACGATAATAAAAAGGTTATAATCAACTATTGCCGTATTTTCTTCTTACAGTGCGGGGCAATCCGCAGCAAATTTAAACAGGTAGATAGTTGTTATGATGAAGCACAGAATTGATGTGATGATCCCGGAAGATGAATTGCAGGCCAAGGTGGCTGAGTTGGGGCGTCAAATCACCGAACATTATCAGGGCACATCCGAGCTGGTGTTGATCGGGTTATTGCGTGGTTCCTGTCTGTTTCTGTCTGATCTGTGCCGTCATATCGATCTGCCTGTCAGTCTGGATTTTATGACCGCCTCCAGCTATGGCAACAGCACAACTACATCGCGTGAAGTCCGGGTATTGAAAGATCTGGATGATGAAATCAAAGGCAAAGACGTATTGATCGTGGAAGATATCATCGACAGCGGTTTTACCTTAAGCAAGATCCGCGACATTATCGGTCTGCGTGAACCTAAGTCTCTGGCGATTTGTACACTGCTGAACAAGCCAGCCCGTCGTGAAGTACAGGTTCCGGTGGAGTGGACTGGTTTCACGATTCCGGATGAATTTGTGGTTGGCTATGGTATCGATTATGCGCAGTTATACCGTAACCTGCGCTTTATCGGAAAGGTGATACCGCTGGAGTAATTTTCTGCCGTTTTGTAAAGCCACCGAGTCTCAAGGTGGCTTTATTATTTATGCAGAAATTCAGTGGCAATTAACTTACTCAGACGACGGGATTCCGGGTTTCGCCAGCGAATACGTGCGGGAATTGTCTGCATGGCTGGCGGTAGCAGCGGTTTATCTTCCATCAGTGCCATCAACATCGTAAAGGCATTAAAGGCGAGGGCTGTATAGTCCTGAGCAATGCTGTCAATGCGCAGAGGCATAAAATCCAGTAACTCATGGTCATCAAAACTCGCCAGATGCAGGCCTTGTTGCATTTCTGGGTTCTGATTCAGATACTGCAATACACCTTCCAGCAGTGAGAATGACGCTGTAAAGAGAGCTTTGGGTGCCCGGCCTAACTCATTACACAGCTCTTCCATCATGTCATAGCCAGAGTAGGAGAAGAACGTCCGCTGGCGAACCCATGATGCCTGCTGTGGTACATTAGCTTGTCGTAATCCGGTTATGTAACCCGCCAAACGTTGTTTGCTCGGTGTGAGTGATGGTTCTCCGCCAAAATAATAAATTTCATCGGAATGTTGTGTTGCCAGCACTCTGATCAGATTGGCTGTGCTGCTTTCGGCATCCGTCATGATCAGGGGCAGGCTGGAGTCACCGATTTGGCGGCCAAGCTGAACTACAGGAACGTAACTATGGATCTTGCTGTAGGCTTCATCGCTGGTATTACTTGAGATAACGATCAGACCGTCGACCTGACGTTGCAGCAGGTTATTGACGACCAGCCTTTCCTGTTCGGGATCTTCATCTGAGCAGGCAATAATGATCTGAATACCTGCGTTACGGAATAACGACTCCAGTTCACGAGCGAGACTGGCATTGGTGAATTGAGTCAGAAACGGTAATACCAGTCCGATGGTATGGCTGCGTGATGAACGTAGCGCCCTGGCATGAAAGCTGGGCTGGTAGCGGTGTTCTTCTGCAATAGAAAGGATACGCTGTTGCGTTTCTTCCGATACCCGGTATTCATCGCCTTTGCCATTCAATACCAAGCTGGCGGTCGCCTTAGAGACTCCCGCCAATTCAGCTATATTACTAATAGTTATACGGTTTGGTTGTTTCACATTCGATCCGGTCGCGGGAAGCTTTTTTATTCTATCATGCATGCCGACAACAACCAGTGATGAATTGAAACCGTTCCCGTGCCGTGAAACTGCAGCGTTCGTTTTTCCGGGGATGGGAAATAACGGGCTGTCATGCAGGCTTCACCACCATTGATAAACACTTCTAATGATGAGCTGTCCAGCAGCAGTTGCAGCGAGGTTAATGAGCCAAACCAGTACCGTGATTCCTGTTCTCCGGTACGCCAGTTACGCCGGGTCAGCATCAGACATTCACCATCCCAACTCATTGACGCTTCATCGCGTAAAGTGAGAGTGAAAGGTTGGCTGACTTCCACCATAATTTCTGCACTAACCGCAGCCAGTTCAGGTGCATCTTGCGCACTACCTTGCCAGCGAAAGCCATCACTCTGGCGCAACTGCTGTAATTCTTTAACAGGCTGCTGATAGAGTTTACCATTGCGTAATGACAACTCTCGGGGACTGCTCATACAATCAACCCAGCCGTACTTGATCGTAGGCTGTGCCAGTTCGTTTTCATCCGGCATGCCTAACCAGCCAAACATCAGGCGTCGGCCATCTGCGGTTTCGGTTGTTTGCGGGGCATAGAATTCAAAGCCGAGATCGAGTTCATGGAATTCGCCATGCGGGAATTTCGCCTGCTGATAATCCAGCTGGCCGACGAAATAACCGCATTGATAGAGATTCAGATAGCGGTATTTTTCTGCGGCTAATCCTTGCGGGCAGCAAAGCAGCACATCCTGACCATCTAATGGAAACAGGTCAGGGCATTCCCACATATAACCGAATTCTTTGAGCCCGTTCAGGTAGGTACCGGCAATCTCACCCAGCAAGTGCCATTGTTGCAGGTCTTCTGAACGATAGAACAGGATTTTGCCTTTGATGTCAGGTGACTGCGCAGCCAGCACCATGTACCAGAATCCGTCATGCTTCCAGACTTTTGGATCACGGACATGACCAGTATAACCTTCAGGTAATGGAATGACCGGACCTAATTTCCGAAATGTACCATCGGGCATTTCTTCCGCCAGACATTGATTGGCAGTGCGTGAACCATCGGTATATTTAACGTTTCCGGTATAAATCAGCGTAATTTTACCGTTGTTCTGAACGGCAGAACCGGAGTAACACCCGCTGATTTCATAATCTTCGGTTGGCAGCAGCGCGACAGGCTCATGCTGCCAGTGAACTAGATCGGCTGAGCTCCAGTGGCCCCACCATTTAGCTCCATGGCGGCAGGCGAGAGGGTTCCATTGGTAGAACAGGTGGTAACGTCCATTCGCCTGAATAAAACCGTTAGGATCATTCAATAAGCCAACAGCCGGGGCCAGATGCCATTGCTGACGATGAGGGTCAGAAGCGGCAATAAGTTGCCCGGTCATTAAAGACCGGGCCAGTTGTTTCAGTAAAGAAACCTCAGACATTATTCAGCGTCCGTGTTGTAACGCAGTACGGTAGCGATAGCAAACGCAGCACCGAATGCGATAGCCATACCGATGATGTAGGTCAGCACAGAGCTGGATTGTACAATTGCGATACCAGGGATACCTGTCAGGCCTACCGCAGTCATACCAACCTTGCTGGCCACAACCCAAGCACCACCCAGTGCACCGCCGGCCAAAGCAGCCAGGAATGGTTTTACAAAGCGCAGGTTGATACCGAAGATAGCCGCTTCAGTGATCCCGAGCAGGCAGGATAAACCAGCTGGAATTGCGATAGATTTGATACGGGCATCATTTGACTTGAAATACACAGCCAGACAAGCTCCGCCCTGTGCAACGTTAGCCATAGCCCAGATTGGCAACAGGAAGTTAACGGCAACGTTTTTATCTGCCAGCAGACCCAGCTCAATCGCATGGAAACTGTGATGAATACCGGTGATAACAATTGCTGAGTAAGTACCGCCAAACAGCAGACCCGCCAGCCAGCCAGCATGTTCATACAGCGTCGTCAGAACAAAAGTAATACCTTCACCCAGACCGCGACCTGCCGGGCCGATAAACAACAGGGATACAAAACCGGTGATCACAACGGTCAGGAACGGAGTCAGGATGATATCCAGCGCATCAGGAATAACACGACGAAGCTGTTTTTCCAGATGACTCATGAACCAGACTGCAATCAGTACAGGGAACACGGTACCCTGATAGCCTATCATCGCCACATCCATGCCGAAGAAGTCCATGGTTTTGAAACCACTACCGACTGTCCAGGCGTTGGTGAGTGCCGGATGGGTTAGTATTCCCCCCAGTGTTGCCCCCAGATAAGGGTTCCCGCCGAATTCCCGCGCAGCGGTAAAACCGATCAGGATAGGCAGAATAATAAAGGCGGCAGAGCTGAACATATCCAGCATGATAAAAATGGCACTATCAGGATTAGCCCAGCCATAGGTACGAACCAGACCCAGCGTACCCATCAACAGACCAGAAGCAACAATGGCTGGAATGATAGGAACGAAGATGTTAGACAGTGTGCGTGCTGCGCGCTGTACGATATTCAGCTTTTGTGTTGCCAGTTTTTTGACATCACTTTCACTGGCCTGGCTGATTCCTGCAACATCAATAAATGCAGCGTAAACTTTATTGACGATCCCTGTGCCGAAAATGATCTGGATTTGTCCGGCATTACTAAAACAACCCTTCACACCTTCAACTTGCTCGACAGCACTTTTATTAATTTTTGAGTCATCTTGCAAAACCAGACGCAAACGTGTTGCGCAGTGGGCTGCACTGACGATATTCTCTTTGCCACCCAGTAATGGGATCAGCTCATTTGCTACAGAAGTTACATTCATGATTTTCCTCTTTAATGGATGTAACCGGTTAAATCCAGAAGGGCGCTCAATCCATCAAGATATTAACCGTGCTGTTTCACAACAGCTGCTTTGGGGTGATATCGTGCGTTCCTGTCTGTTTTGCCGTGGGGGTGAAGACAGACTTGAACGCACACTCTCTCAGGAACCAGTAACACTCACTTTTACGCTCATCTGTTCGTTGACCCTGTCAGCTAAAATTTCTCTTTAAGATAATCTTTTTGCCATCAACAGAAGCCAATCGCTTTGACAGATTTTTCACTTATCGTGTGATATTAAGTTTACTAAAACGGTTTAGCTAAACAACTAAACTCGCTAAACCGTTTTAGCAAATGCGATCAATCTAACAAAATTTGAGCAGTAAAGTTCTTTTTGTGTCTATCTTTGTTCATGGCCGGATTGATCCTGATCAGGTTATAATCGGTAAAACAGCTCTGAGTATTTCCTTTCTCTAATATGAATAAGTCTGACAAGATGCTCGCTCTCGATATTCAGCAATTACGCAAAACCTACCAGGGTGGGGTAGAAGCCCTGAAAGGGATTAATTTAGCGGTGGAAGAGGGTGATTTTTATGCCCTGCTTGGCCCGAATGGCGCCGGCAAATCCACTACCATCGGTATTATCAGCTCGCTGGTGAATAAAACCTCCGGTTCAGTCAAAGTCTTTGGTTACGACATTGACACCCAATTGGAGTTAGCTAAATCTCAGATTGGCTTAGTGCCTCAGGAATTTAATTTCAGTCAATTTGAAAAAGTTCAGCAGATCGTAGTTCAGCAGGCGGGTTTTTATGGCGTACCACGGAAAATAGCCGAGGAGCGGGCAGAAAAATACCTGACACAGCTCGATTTGTGGGAAAAACGCGATAAGCAGGCTCGTACCTTGTCTGGTGGTATGAAGCGCCGCCTGATGATCGCGCGTGCACTGATGCATCAGCCGCGGTTGCTGATTCTGGATGAACCGACCGCTGGGGTGGATATTGAGATCCGCCGTTCCATGTGGTCATTTCTGCAAAACCTGAATGCGGAAGGTGTCACCATTATTTTAACGACCCACTATCTGGAAGAAGCGGAAATGCTGTGTCGCAATATCGGCATCATTGATAAAGGCCGGATTGTAGAAAATACCAGTATGCATAATCTGCTGAGTAAATTGCAGGTAGAGACATTCTTACTGGATCTGGATTGTCCGGCAGCCAATATTCAGCTGGATGGCGTTAAATACCAACCGGCGAGTGAACTGTCGCTGGAAGTGGAAATTCAGAAAAGTGATGGTCTCAACGGTGTATTTGAGCAGCTTAACCGCCAGCAGGTGAAAGTGCTGAGTATGCGTAACAAGGCTAACCGGTTAGAAGAATTATTTGTTTCATTAGTAGAAAAAGGACGTCAGGCATGAATAGCGGCGTTTACTGGATTGCGTTCCAAAGTCTGGTGTGTAAAGAGATTAACCGTTTTACCCGTATCTGGGTACAGACATTAGTGCCACCTGCAATCACAATGACGCTCTATTTTGTGATTTTTGGCAATCTGATTGGGAGTCGTATCGGTGATATGCATGGCGTAACCTATATGCAATTCATTGTGCCGGGTCTGATCATGATGTCGGTGATCACTAACTCGTATTCCAATGTCTCATCATCGTTTTACAGTGCCAAATTTCAGCGCAATATCGAAGAGCTGCTGGTGGCTCCGGTGCCGAATTATCTGATCATCTGGGGATTTGTTGCTGGTGGTGTTGCCCGAGGTTTATGCGTTGGTGCAATTGTAACAGCCGTGTCGCTGTTTTTTGTGCCGCTGCAGGTGCATGACCCGCTCAGTGTGTTCTTTATGCTGGTATTAACGGCGACCCTATTTTCACTAGGTGGATTGCTGAATGCCATTTTTGCGAAAAGTTTTGACGACATCAGTATTATTCCGACCTTTGTACTGACGCCGCTGACCTATCTGGGGGGGGTATTTTATTCTATCGAATTGTTACCGCCATTCTGGCAGGCAGCTTCTCACGTAAACCCGATCATCTATATGATCAATGGATTCCGTTATGGTTTTATCGGAATATCTGATGTGCCGATGTGGATGTCTTATCTGGTTGTTTCGTTGTTTATCGTTGTGCTTTATGCCGTTTGCTGGCATTTAGTGAAGAAAGGTACTGGATTGCGTCATTAAGCAAACAAAAACAGCCATAACCCTGTGGCTGTTTTTTTGTCATATTGTGGCCAAAAAAAAGCCTCCATCCGGAGGCTTTTTGCTCTGCAGAGTGTGAATCAATGTTCAAACATGGCAGAGATAGATTCTTCATTGCTGATACGGCGAATTGCTTCAGCCAGCATTGGCGCCAGAGTCAGCTGCTTCACTTTACCAACCGCTTTAATTTCATCACTCAGCGGAATGGAATCGGTGATGATCACTTCATCAATTTTTGACTCAGCAATATTTTTTGCAGCCAGACCAGAGAACACTGGGTGGGTAGCATAAGCAAATACACGTTTAGCACCACGATCTTTCAGTGCTTCCGCTGCTTTACACAGTGTGCCGCCGGTATCGATCATGTCATCAACGATGATGCAGTCACGGTTTGCTACGTCACCGATCAGGTGCATAACCTGAGAAACGTTAGCGCGCGGACGGCGTTTGTCGATGATAGCGATATCAGTATCGTCCAGCAGTTTTGCGATAGCACGTGCACGTACTACGCCACCGATATCCGGAGATACAACAACAGGATCTTCCAGATTACGTGATTTCATGTCTTCCAGCAGAACCGGACTACCGAATACGTTATCAACAGGAACATCGAAGAAACCCTGGATCTGCTCAGCGTGCAGATCAACAGTCAGAACGCGGTCAACACCCACGCTGGACAGGAAATCAGCCACTACTTTAGCGGTGATAGGTACGCGTGAAGAACGTACGCGACGATCCTGACGAGCATAACCAAAGTATGGGATTACTGCAGTAATACGACCTGCGGATGCACGACGCATCGCATCAACCATTACAATCAGTTCCATCAGATTGTCATTGGTCGGTGCACAGGTGGATTGAATGATGAATACATCACCACCACGTACATTTTCGTTGATTTGTACGCTGATTTCTCCATCACTGAAGCGACCTACGGATGCGCTTCCAAGTTTAGTGAAGAGACGGTCGGCAATCTTTTGCGCTAGTTCCGGTGTGGCGTTACCGGCAAACAGCTTCATGTCAGGCACGGGATTAAACCTCTGGGTTTGTCCAGTTGGGGGTGAAGGTCAGCAGGAAATGTTGACTGCTTAGTCATTTCGAGCATAAACCTGTTGCAAAGTGACATAGAGGGGTGATAAGTTTTTCCCTCTGGCTACAAAACCTTGTAACCATGTCGGCATCCTCGCCAAGAGTTCACGAGCCTCATGTTCGTGTTCAAATTCTGCAAAAACACAAGCACCAGTGCCGGTCATTCTTGACGGCGCGTATTCTATCAACCAGCGTAATGCCTTTTCAACCTCGGGGTAATTCTTTTTCACCAAAGGTTCACAGTCATTATGCCAATTTCCCTGTGCTAGCTCGTTCCAGCTTTGTTTGGGTGTGTCCCGTTTGAGATCTTTGTGACGAAAAATATCCGCGGTGGATACATGGCAGTCAGGAACTACGACCAGATACCATTTTTCTTTGACTTCAACAGGTTGTAAACGCTCACCGACACCTTCGGCAAAAGCCGAATGGCCACGCACAAAGACTGGCACATCGGCGCCCAGCTGACGACCCAGCTCGGCCAAGGCATCAACAGGAAGATTTATGTTCCAAAGATAATTCAGTGCGACCAGTGTTGTGGCAGCATCTGAGGATCCGCCGCCGATACCGCCACCCATTGGAAGACGTTTATCCAGTTCAATTGTGACACCAAAAGGTGAAGAAGCATGATGCTGTAGTAATTTAGCGGCCCGATAAATCAGATTTTGCTCCAGCGGCACATCAGCCAGAGCTGGCTTGAGATCAATCTGAGCGCTGTTATTTATCTGAAACCGCAGCCAGTCACAGTGATCCAGAAAGACAAACAGTGTCTGCAGTTCATGATAACCATCGTCACGGCGGCCATTTACATGCAGAAACAGATTCAGTTTGGCGGGCGCGGGCCAGGCTATGTTTTGTAAAGCATCCATTATTTTGCTATTTCCCAATCGCTAATAACCAGACGCAGTTCGGTTCGAGGGCCTTTAAATGTGACTTTTTCCGGCATCATCCAGCCATCGATCGGCTGATAGGTCTGGTATTGCATTTGCCAGTCATCCGTCTTGATTCGGGTCACCTGACCATTCGGGTTGATTTCATAGTCGGTATTACCCGGTAATCCTTTGATCCATACAGGAAGCTGGCTCACTGGCATTTGCCAGCCGGTTAAACGATACACCAGTGTTTCAGCATCGATCCCACGGTATTCCCTGCCCTGATCATCAATAATGAGTACCTGATTGCCGGTTTTATGCATTTCCATAACGCGGGTACCTAGCAGGCTGGTCAGGTTCAGGTCGTAGTCGTCGCCGTTTTGCTGCCAGCGGATGCGGGTTGAGCCTTTTTTCTCTGCCGTGATGATGGCTAGTTTGCCCGAGATGGTCCAATGCGTGACGCTTTCCAGTTTTTCGCGTTGCTGGCGCCAGTTGGTGTTGTCGGGCTGCTGGCGGGAACTACAGGCAGCCAGTGTCAGCAGACAGATAATCATGAGCAGATGGTGTAATTTTTTCACAGCGTCTCCTTTGAAGATGCGACAGTATAGGCGCAGGGGCTTTGCTTTCAAAGATCTCTGCTTTTTCGTAGAATGATGCCCTTAATTTTGCAGACGAGTCCACAGCCTGATGCATCATCTGTTTGTGCTGGGGGTAAACCATAAAACGGCGTCATTATCATTGCGTGAAAGGGTCGCTTTCGGGCCGGAACGTATTGATGATGCTTTGGCGGCGTTAACATCGGTACCCGGCGTCAAGGAAGGGGTGATTCTTTCCACTTGTAACCGAACTGAGCTTTACTGTGCTGTCGAGAGTGGCGCGAGTGAAGAGGTTGCGCTATGGCTGTCCCGTTTTCAGCATCTGGCTGACGATGAGATTCAGCCTGCACTTTATCAGTTACACGATGGTGAAGCAGTTCGCCACCTGATGCGTGTCGCCGCCGGGCTGGATTCACTGGTCTTGGGTGAACCGCAAATTCTGGGGCAGGTTAAGCAAGCACTCAGTACCGCCAGCAAACAGGGTGCAGTTAAAGGGCTGTTGAATCGCCTCTTTCAGCGTACCTTCAGTGTGGCCAAGCGGGTTCGTACTGAAACAGAAATCGGTGCCTGTGGGGTTTCGGTGGCTTATGTTGCTGTAACACTGGCCCGACAGATATTCGGTGACCTTTCCCAGGTCAAGGTGTTGCTTATCGGCGCCGGTGAGACGATTGAACTGGTCGGTCAGCACCTGTACGGTCAGTCTGTTGCCAAAATGACGGTGGCAAACCGGACTTTACAACGGGCACAGGCGATAGCCGGTAGCTGGCAAGCGGATGTGATCACGCTGAATGAGATCCCGCAGGTATTGCCGGATGTCGATCTGGTGATCAGCTCGACCGCCAGCCCAATACCAATACGTGATAAAGGAATGGTGGAACGGGCGCAGAAGCAGCGACGTAACAAGCCGATGCTGCTGATTGATATAGCC
>SSEX01000008.1 GCA_008015085.1 Tolumonas sp.
AGTCGGATTTGTCACTGGCAGCATGATCTCACGCAGCAATTCCCCTTGTGGGCTAATACACAGCACGCGGCTACCCGCATATTGCGCTGACCAGTAATTGCCTTCACTATCAACGGTGGCGCCATCCGGGCGCCCCATGCCTTCCGGTACATGGAAAAACAACTGTTGGTTACTGACTTCACCTGTTTCCGGATCGTAATCGCAGCGGTAGATATTGCGGTTTTGGATCGGCGTATCAGACCAGTAGAGAGTTTTACCATCCGGGCTGAAGGCCATGCCATTGCAAGTCCAGCTTTTGCCGATCAGCGGACGCACACTCAAATCAGGGTTTAACTGATAAAACGTACCAAAGAATTCATCTTTGCGGGCATTCATAGTGCCGGCAATAAAACGGCCCTTGGGATCGCATCGGCCATCGTTAAAACGTTGCCAAGGCTTATCTGCCTCCGGATCGACGATCGGTGTTAACACCGGGTTGTTTAAATCTTCAATAAAATGGAAGCCGGATTGCAGAGCGACCAGTAATCCGCCTTTTTCGCGCCAGATAAAGCAGCCGATTTCTTCATTCAACTGAATGATGCCATGCTTGCCACTTTCTGGATGGTGGTGGTGGATTTGATGCTTCGTAATATCCACCCACCATAAAGTCTGTGTTTCTGCATGCCAGCGAGGGCATTCACCTAATTGATCGCGTTGTGCTGATAATGCCTGCATGAATCTATCTCCCGAAAAACTGCCAACAGACTAGCAGAGTGTTTCCGGTAACATAAAGTGAAACCGGTTTTAATGTGACCATCTTCATATAAATAGGAACAAGATATTACCGGATGAGGATATAGATGAATCTTATGTTTACTGCTTGGCATAGCGCATAATTTTGTCGTTCATTGGTAGATGTGTTGTTTCATCCGCTGGTTCTGATTTATTGGCGACAGCGTACTGTATTACGCTTAATTCTTAGGCTATTCTACGGCACTTTGTATAGGTAAACCGGGGTTAATTAATGGAAGTCAAAACCGAAGGTGAGCTGAAACGCGGGTTGAAAAACCGGCATATTCAGTTAATCGCATTGGGTGGCGCGATTGGCACAGGGCTGTTTTTAGGGATTGCTCAGACCATCAAAATGGCTGGTCCGGCAGTGCTACTGGGTTATGCGTTGGGTGGTTTCATTGCATTTCTGATCATGCGTCAGTTAGGCGAGATGGTTGCAGAAGAACCAGTATCGGGCTCTTTCAGCCACTTTGCTTATAAATACTGGGGTGATTTTGCCGGTTTTCTGTCAGGCTGGAACTACTGGGTGCTGTATGTACTGGTTGGTATGGCTGAACTGAGTGCTGTCGGTATTTATATGCAATACTGGTTTCCTGAGATGCCAACCTGGGTATCCGCACTCGTATTTTTCATCGTTATAAATGCTATTAACCTGACCAATGTGAAGTTGTTTGGGGAAACAGAATTCTGGTTTGCGATTATTAAGGTAGTTGCCATCATTGGCATGATGCTATTCGGTGGCTGGTTGTTATTCAGCGGGCAGGGTGGTGAACAAGCCAACGTCAGCAACCTGTGGGCATTAGGTGGTTTTATGCCGAATGGCTGGCATGGTGTCATCATGTCACTGGCAATCATCATGTTTTCTTTCGGTGGCCTGGAATTAGTTGGGATCACTGCAGCAGAAGCAGATGACCCGCGCAAAAGCATCCCACGCGCGGTCAATCAGGTTATTTACCGAATTCTGATTTTCTATATTGGTGCTCTGGCTATTCTGCTGATGTTGTTCCCATGGAGCAAACTGGCTGAAGGTGGCAGCCCGTTTGTAATGATTTTCTCTGCACTGGGTGAAAGTGGTACTGCGCATGTGCTGAACGTTGTGGTACTGACTGCTGCACTGTCTGTATATAACAGCGGTGTTTATTGCAATAGTCGAATGCTGCACGGCTTGGCCCAACAGGGTAATGCCCCGCGTATTCTGGGAAAAGTTGATAAGCGCGGAGTACCTGTGCCAGCGATCCTCCTGTCTGCACTGGTTACTTTCCTGTGTGTGGTGATCAACTACCTATTGCCGGGTAAAGCATTTGGCATTTTGATGTCTTTGGTTGTTGCGGCACTGGTGATCAACTGGGGCATGATCAGTCTGGCGCATCTGAAATTCCGTGCTGCGAAAGATCGTGAAGGTTTAACTCCAATTTTCAAAGCTTTCTGGAGCCCACTTACTAACTACGTTTGCCTGGCATTTATGGCTGTATTGTTAGTTCTGTTGTACCTCAGTGGCGAGACAATAGCGGTGGAACTGGTGCCGGTCTGGTTATTTATTAACTGGTTGGGATATCGCTATAAATGCTATCTCAGCAACAATACCAATAATGCGCTAGCGAATTAATAAAATAAGCGAGTAAACCTACAAGGGGATGTTTTGACATCCCCTTATTTTTGAATGTTATTTTTTTGATGCAGAGTAAAAATCACAATTTCAGGTGGTACTCCGAGCCGGTATGGCCAGACATGACCCATTCCACTGGAAACATATAGCGCGCTTTGCTGTTGCTGAAACCAGCCTTTGACGTACTGAGACCACATGCGTCCTACGGTATAGCTAAGCGGCAGAGCCTGACCACCATGCGTGTGACCGGCCAGCGAAAGACTGATGTTACGCTTTAGTGCAATATCAAAAAAATCAGGGTGATGCGTCAGAAACAACTGCCATGATCCAGGATCAATTTTGCTGAAGGCTTTATTTGCTGATTGTTGCATATATGCCGTTTCGGCCGATTCAGTCAGCTTACGCCGGCTATTTGGTGGTATTGGGTAATCTACCCCAATGACCTGAAAATCAGTACCGTGGTAGTGAAGCATCAGGCTGTCATCCACCAGTAAATGAATTTTTCCTGTCCCGGCTGCGGCCTGATATTTTTTCAAGATCGCATCCAGACCCTGATATTTTTCATGGTTGCCCAAAATAGCAATGGTGCCCAGTGGCGCATTGACGGTAGATAACGCAGCAAAGGAGGCATCAAGCTGACGTTCGTCATCCAGCAAGTCACCAGTCAGGGTGAATAAATCCGGTTTTTCAGCATTAAGTATGCCAATTGCAGATGTAAGCTCAGCCACACCAACAAAATCACCGATATGGCTATCCGTCAGTTGCGCGATCTTCATACCATCTAACGTGGAAGGCAATTGCTCCAGATACACATCGTAATGACGGAAAACAGGCGGTTGCATTGCTTCATAAACCCCGAAAGCAGAGAGCATACCCGCAATCGGAAGCAGCAGAACATTCGGTTGTAACCAGAATCTCCGGTGGGGTGTCTGGCGGAACAGAGCCAGTAGCACCCGGAGCACCAGAAAACTAACCGCCAGCGCAACATAGGCCATATTGGTATTCAGCCAGAGTGCAACGATCCAACGCAGCGGGGTGGATGTCACCAGCCAGTTAGTCGCTGAAAACTGGGATATGTACCAAATGCCCACCACCAGCAGATTGATTAACCAATAGCTCCACAATCTTGCTTTTGACAGACGTAGCTGGGGAATAAAACTCAGTAATAATCCACTGACACCACAGTAGATCATACCTCGGTAAACAAACCAGAGTGTTGTGCTGATAGTCATACGGAATCAGGCTGTCTCTTATAAAGCATACAGGCACCCAATATCACGATGGCATAAAGTGTATGCAATGCCAGTGAAAGGGCAACGAGGCAACAAACGACTGTGGCCAGAATAGCAATGAAGCGTTTTTTCCCAGTCAGCAAGCGTAAACCAGAAATGGCAGCAGCCAGATAAATCAGAACAAAAACCCCATTAGCATAACCAATCAGAGCATCCAGCGGCAGATGGAAGTATTGTCGCAGGATCAGCGTAAAAGCGATCAAGCCACAGGTAAACAGTAAGCCAGTTGCCGGAGCCCCGGAGCGATTCAATTTACCCATACGCGGATGAATTTGCCCTCGTTCGGCCATGCTGTAAAACAAGCGCGAAAAACTGGTGATGTAGGTATTTACACCGATATAGCAGGTTAGCAGACCAAACAGGCTAACTATAAAATGCCCGGTTGAACCGGTAAGCGAACTCATTAGTTGGATCACTGAGCTCAGATTTTGTGCTTCTGAACCGTAAAAGCCGGAAGAGAGTAACACTGTACTGAGGCATATATACAAGATCAGCGCGATCACAATGCCCAGCGTAACGACACGAGGGAAATCCCGTTCTGGATTGCGAAACTCCCCGGTAAGATGCGCAATGGCTTCAATACCCACAAAACACCAGAAAATCTGACCGGTTGCCTGCGCGATATTCGGTAGGGAAAACGCGGTTGTAGGTAATTGGATGGGATGCTTGAAACAGTAAATACCGATGGCCAATAATAATGTCGTACAGATACCAAGACTGATCAGGCTCTGGACCCAGGCAGCCGTTTTCATATTCAGCAGATTCAGTAGCAGCATGCTACCTAATAACCCCAATTGCCATACACCCTGCTGATCGTTAGAAATACCAAATGCCTGACAGAGATAATTCGTTGCCGTGATAAAAACAACGGGAGGGCCAATCATGATCACGGAAAGAAAAAGCCAGCTAATCGCATCGGCGGCGCGTTCACCAAACGCCTGTTCAACGTAAAATGCCGTGCCTCCGGCATCCGGATAACATTTCCCCAGCGATGCAAACGTAAATACGATCGGCAAAATCAAAATACCCATCAGTACCCAGGCCAGTAGCGACCAGCTGCCAGCCAGACTGGCTGTCATTGCCGGAACGATAAAAACGCCGGAACCAAGCAGGGTTGAGACCAGTAATCCCGTACCTTGCCATAAGCCTATGTGTTGTTTCAGGTGAGCCATCGGGTAAAGCTCCTAATGAAAAAGGCATGCGCGAGCATGCCTTGTATTCGTAATAAATACGATTCGATTATTTCCGTTCATCAAGCAATGTTACTGCACGACCGAGATAGTTCGCTGGCGTCATTTCCTTCAGCTCAGCTTTGACTTCTTCAGGTAGTGCCAGAGTGTCAATGAACTCACGCATACCGGCTGCATCAACGCGGCGGCCACGAGTCAGCTCTTTCAGTTTCTCGTAAGGTTTCTCGATGCCATAACGACGCATCACGGTTTGGATCGGTTCTGCCAGTACTTCCCAGTTGCTGTCCAGATCTGCAGCCATGTTAGCTTCGTTAGCTTCCAGCTTCGAAATGCCTTTCAGCGTCGCCTGATAAGCAATCAGCGAATAGCCCACCGCAACACCTAAGTTACGCAGTACGGTTGAGTCAGTCAGATCGCGCTGCCAGCGGGAAATAGGCAGTTTGGCCGCCAGATGGTCAAACAAAGCGTTAGCCAGACCCAGGTTGCCTTCAGAGTTTTCGAAGTCGATTGGGTTCACTTTATGCGGCATGGTTGAGGAGCCAATTTCGCCAGCGATAGTGCGTTGTTTGAAGTGCCCCAGGCAGATGTAACCCCAGATATCACGATCGAAATCGATCAGGATAGTGTTAAAGCGGGCAATCGCATCAAACAGCTCGGCGATATAATCATGCGGTTCGATCTGGGTAGTGTACGGGTTCCAGGTCAACCCCAGGCCGGTGACAAATTGCTCAGAGAATACATGCCAGTCTACTTCTGGGTAAGCGCTGATGTGGGCGTTATAGTTACCTACTGCGCCGTTGATCTTGCCGAGGAACTCCACTGCCATGATCTGTTTGTACTGGCGTTCCAGACGGTATGCCACGTTGGCCATTTCTTTACCCAATGTCGTCGGGGATGCTGGCTGACCATGGGTACGTGACAGCATAGGTACATCACGATATTTGTGTGCCAGGTCTTTCACTGCAGCGATCAGCTTTTCGCAGTATGGCGCAATAACCTCTTCACGTGCTGCTTTCAGCATCAGGCCGTGAGAGTTGTTATTGATATCTTCTGAAGTGCAGGCAAAGTGAATGAATTCAGATACAGCATTCAGTTCTGCGTTTGCTGCGACCTTTTCCTTCAGAAAGTATTCAACCGCTTTCAGGTCGTGGTTGGTGGTTTTTTCAATTGCTTTGATACGTCCGGCATCTTCTTCATTGAAGTTGTTGACGATGCTATCTAACAATGCATTTGCTTCCGCAGAGAATGCCGGAACTTCCGGGATGCCAGGGTGGGCTGCTAACTGTTGTAACCAGCGAACTTCCACTTCTACGCGGAAGCGTAACAGGCCATATTCTGAAAAAATCGGCCGCAGGTCGGTACATTTATCACCATAACGACCATCAATCGGGGAAACAGCAGTCAGGGCTGACAGTTCCATCACATCACTCCTCGACACTTTCGGTCACTGAAAAATTAAAGTTGGCGCAATGCAGCTTCGGCAGCGGCAATGACTTTCTTACGGAAGAACAGGATCTGGCGGCGACGACCTCCCAGTTGTCGCCAGAGCACACAGGCTCTGATCCCGGCGAGCAGCAACGCACGGATTTTATGTTGTACCTGTGGTTGCTGCAGATAAAGCGGCGCACCGGAAACCTGAATACGAGGTCCCAGATTGCTAATGTGATCGCTGTATATTCCGGCCATATTGCTTAAAACGGTATCAGCCAGCAGGTCAAAGTGAAAAGCCTGCCGTTTTACCTGACCAATACGTTCACCAAGCATAGATAAGACACGGCGTTTACCGCTCAGTTTGCGTTCTAATGCAATCATGCCGATAACGTAGCGGGTTAGCTCCATATTTTTCGGATTACGGTTATTACCCAGCTGTTCAACCAGTGATTTATAACCTTCCCGAAGTAATCGATGGTCTTGATAAACTGCTCCGGCATGATCAGGATCGGTGATCAAAATACCCTGCAACAGACAACGCATGGAATCTTCATCGCAGCTTCCATTACGCGCGACGTGTTGTACCAGCCAGGCTGCCTGGCAGACCGCTGCCAGCGCCATCGTTTGCATTGCCTGCTTATTCTGCATGGCTATACGCTCCCGGAGAATCGTTGTTCAATAATACCGCCACCTAAGCACTCTTCGCCCAGATAGAATACAGCTGACTGGCCGGGGGTTACGGCTGCTTGCGGTGAGGTGAAGGTGACTTTGATCGTGTCGTTGTCTAATGGTTCGACATGGCAAGGAATATCCTGCTGACGGTAACGGGTCTTCACGACACAATCAAACGGTTTGGTTCGTTCTTTGCGATCAACCCAGTGCAACTGTTTGGCAATCAGCCCGTCGGAATAAAGACGCGGATGGTTGTGGCCTTGCGCCACGACTAATACATTGCGTTCGACATCTTTATCGACTACATACCATGGATTTTCGTCACCGTCTTTCAGACCGCCGATCCTCAGACCTTTACGTTGACCTAATGTGTGATACATCAGCCCCTGATGTTCACCGATCACTTTACCTTCCACCGTTTCAATGGCGCCTGGCTGTGCCGGCAGATAGCGAGCCAGAAATTCACGGAACTTGCGTTCGCCAATGAAACAGATGCCGGTACTGTCTTTTTTCTTGGCCGTAGCCAGCCCCAGCTGTTCGGCAATGGCGCGAACCTGAGGTTTTTCTAAATCACCAACCGGAAACAGGCTTTGTGCCACTTGTTCATGGCCCAGAGTATATAAGAAATAGCTTTGGTCTTTATTGTTATCCAAACCACGCAGCAGACGGGCTTGCCCGGTGCTATCGTCACGGCGCACGTAATGGCCGGTAGCAATGTAGTTTGCACCTAAATCTTCTGCTGCGAACTCCAGAAATGCTTTAAATTTGATCTCTTTGTTGCACAAAATATCCGGGTTTGGTGTGCGACCAGCTTTGTATTCGGCTAAAAATAGCTCAAATACGTTGTCCCAATATTCTGCTGCAAAGTTAACGGTATGCAGCTTAATACCCAGTTTGTCACACACGGCCTGAGCATCCGCCAAATCAGTAGCTGCAGAGCAATATTCGTCTGAGTCGTCTTCTTCCCAGTTTTTCATAAACAGGCCTTCGACCTGATAGCCTTGTTGCTGGAGTAAATAGGCTGAAACTGAAGAATCTACACCGCCGGACATGCCGACTATGACTTTAATTTGGCTGTTGTCTGTCATTGGGATATCAATAAAGATGGAAAATCGGCGCGCATTTTAGCAAAAAAGCATCTGCACGCCTACAAGATCAGCGGCGATCTTTCAACGCTGAAAGGGGTAAACGGACACCATTCAGGTAATCCTCAAAGCATTCCATCACCATCGGACTGCGCAACTTTTTTTTCATTGACCGGATTTCATCAATGGTTTTCCAGTGGCAGGCGAGGATGTCATTGTCAGGATCCTGTGGAGAGTGTTCTCCCGGATCTGTGGTTAATTCACAGTAAAAACAAAAGCGCAGATAGGTAAATTTACGATAGGGGCTTTGGTACATATAAGTGCCTAACCAGCCATCGGGAGTCAGCGTTAAGCCGGTTTCTTCCTTTATTTCACGGCAGGCGGCTTCATATAAAGATTCACCTGCTTCAAGGTGTCCAGCTGGTTGATTGAATACGTGGCGACGGCGATCTAACTCTTCCACCAGAAGAAAACGATCCTGATAGCGGATAACGGCGGCGACCGTTACATTGGGCCGAAAAGTCATGTTAGCTCCTTAGATAACAGTTATAGATTACCTGAACTGTCATCACGCCGTCATCTTTACTCTTCGTACATACAACAATCTGATTAAATGCATATTGTTTTCATTGAAATCTGAGCTGTCTCCGTCTCCTGCCGTTTGCAGAAACCGGATGATGGGCTAAGATGACGATCACAATAATAATTTGCAAAGTGTGCATGACTAATCAGGAACGTACTTTTCCGCTAGTGCGGGTTGGTCAGGCAAGACAATAAACCGGAAGTCAGGAGACACAGATGGAAAGTAAAATCGTTGTACCCGCTACAGGTGAAAAGATTTCTGTAGATGCAGCGGGTAAGCTGGTTGTACCGAATAACCCAATTATTCCTTTTATCGAGGGTGACGGTATCGGTGTGGACGTGACTCCGGCCATGCTGAAAGTAGTGGATGCTGCTGTAGAGAAAGCTTACAAAGGCGAAAAGAAAATCTCCTGGATGGAAATCTACACCGGTGAGAAATCAACCAAAGTTTACGGTGATGACGTATGGCTGCCTGCTGAAACGCTGGATGCAATGCGCGAATACCATGTTGGTATCAAAGGCCCACTGACTACACCAGTCGGTGGCGGTATCCGTTCTCTGAACGTTGCTCTTCGTCAGGAGCTGGATCTGTATGTTTGTCTGCGCCCGGTTCGTTACTACGAAGGTACCCCAAGCCCGGTTAAACAGCCTGAGCTGACTGACATGGTGATCTTCCGTGAAAATGCTGAAGACATCTACGCAGGTATTGAATGGAAAGCTGATTCGGCTGAAGCGAAGAAAGTGATCGACTTCCTGCAGAACGAAATGGGCGTGAAGAAAATTCGCTTCCCTGATAACTGTGGTATCGGTATTAAGCCGATGTCAGAAGCCGGTACCAAACGTCTGGTTCGCGCCGCGCTGGAATATGTGATCGACAATGATCGCGACTCGCTGACACTGGTTCACAAAGGCAACATCATGAAGTTCACCGAAGGCGCGTTCAAGGACTGGGGTTACCAGCTGGCTCGCGAAGAATTCGGTGCTGAACTGATTGATGGTGGCCCATGGTGCCAGTTCAAAAATCCGAAAACCGGCAAAAACATCATTGTTAAAGACGTGATTGCGGATGCGTTCCTGCAACAGATCCTGCTGCGTCCGGCTGAATATGACGTCATTGCCACCATGAACCTGAACGGTGACTATATCTCTGATGCTCTGGCTGCTCAGGTTGGTGGTATTGGTATCGCGCCTGGTGCAAACATCGGTGATGGCGTGGCTCTGTTCGAGGCAACTCACGGGACTGCACCAAAATATGCAGGGCAGGACAAAGTTAACCCAGGTTCATTGATCCTGTCTGCAGAGATGATGCTGCGTCACATGGGCTGGTTTGAAGCGGCTGATCTGATCGTGAAAGGCATGGAAGGCGCAATCCGTAACAAGACTGTGACCTATGACTTTGAACGTCTGATGGAAGGTGCAACGCTGCGTAAATGCTCTGAGTTCGCTGATGATATGATCAGCCAGATGTAGTTCTGAAAATCGCCAAGGTGTTAGCTGTGGCGATTTCGGCGCACAAAAACAGAAGCGGGAACACTATTCCCGCTTCGTCATTTCGAGTACATCCCGCTCTCTTTAATTATGATTCCTGGGATGAGGTAGGGACGATGCTTGTCGCATGTGACCCTTTAGGCCCTGATTGTACTTCAAACTCAACCGGTTGCCCCGCTTTCAGCGTCTTGTACCCGTTCATGTCGATAGTGGAATAATGAGCAAAAATATCATCGCCACCACCATCGGGGCAGATGAATCCAAAGCCTTTCGCATTGTTAAACCACTTTACGGTTCCAGTAGCCATACATCTACGTCCTCAGAGATGAAATTACCTTAAACGCCGTTGATATAATGACGGACTGACGTTTATTTTCACCTGTCAGCTGGTCATCAAATCATCAATCTAGTGTAAAAAGTGTCTGAGTCAAGTGGCAGATCTCTAAAGCAAGAGCTAATTCAAATAGTATGTTGACAACACTTTCTATCTCAGTAGTAATGAAAGAAAAAGGTAGTCGGAAATGAGTAAAACCCGTGTCTCACCCACACCAGAAACGGTGGATGAGAGTAAAACTAAAATTCAGCCGCCCAAGATGTATAAAGTGTTGCTGCTGAATGATGATTACACTCCGATGGATTTTGTCGTCGAGGTGCTGCAGCGTTTCTTTAATATGGATCTGGATAAAGCCACGCATGTCATGTTGGCAGTGCATTTCGAAGGCAAAGGTGTGTGTGGTGTCTATACTGCAGATATAGCCGAAACAAAAGTTGATCAAGTTAACCGCTACGCGCGTAAGCATGAACATCCGCTGCTGTGTACGATGGAACAAGCCTGATAATTAGCAGGTACCCCTTGCATAGCGTTGTTGTCAGTTGGTTTGGGAGGTGCCCATGCTAAACAAAGAACTGGAAAAATCCATTAACTTGGCATTCAAAGCAGCAAGAGATGCCCGCCATGAATTCATGACGGTGGAGCATTTATTGCTGGCGTTAATTGATAACCATTCTGCACGTGATGCTTTAATGGCATGTGGCGCTGATATTGATCAGTTGCGCAGAGAAATTACGGTATTTCTTGAACAAACCACGCCGTTGATCCCTGAGGATGATACAGAGCGTGATACTCAGCCAACATTAGGTTTCCAGCGTGTGCTGCAACGGGCTGTATTTCATGTTCAGTCTTCCGGTCATAATGAAGTGTTTGGTGCGAATGTTCTGGTTGCGATATTCAGTGAACAGGAATCTCAGGCTGTCTATTTTCTGAAAAAAGCGGACATCAATCGTTTGGATGTAGTGAATTATATCTCTCACGGTGTGCGTAAAGATGCTTCAGGCGCTGATGATTCACATCTTGGGCATGATGCTGGTAACAATGAGGAAATGAGTGAAGAGGCTGCGGCTAATCAGCTCGAAAATTTTGTCACTAACCTGAATCAAAAGGTAGTGGAGGGTGGTATTGATCCATTGATTGGTCGTGATTCAGAAGTGAACCGTACCATCCAGATCTTATGCCGCCGTCGTAAAAATAACCCATTGTTAGTCGGTGAAGCTGGGGTGGGTAAAACCGCGATTGCCGAAGGGCTGGCCTATCGCATTGTGCACGGTGATGTACCCGACGTGATTGCCGATAATGTGGTTTATTCACTGGATATGGGATCATTGCTGGCGGGTACTAAATATCGGGGCGATTTCGAAAAACGCTTCAAAGTGGTGCTCAAGCAACTGGAGCGGGAGCAAGGCGCGATCCTGTTTATCGATGAAATCCACACTATCATTGGGGCTGGCGCTGCTTCCGGTGGTCAGCTGGATGCGGCGAATCTGATCAAACCCATTCTTTCTTCGGGCAAATTACGTTGCATGGGTTCGACGACGTATCAGGAATATTCGCAGGTCTTTGAAAAAGATCATGCGCTGGCACGTCGTTTTCAGAAAATTGATGTGGTTGAACCATCCATTGATGACACTACCAAGATCCTGATTGGTCTGAAACCACGTTATGAAGAACATCATAACGTGCGTTATACCAACAAGGCGTTACGTGCGGCGGCGGAGCTGGCGGCTAAATACATCAATGATCGGCATTTGCCGGACAAAGCGATTGATGTGATTGATGAAGTTGGCGCGAGCCAGCGACTGTTACCACAGAGTAAGCGTAAAAAAGTCATCAACGTTCCTGATATCGAAGCAATTGTAGCGAAAATTGCCCGTATTCCTGAAAAATCGGTTTCCTCCAGCGATCGTGATGTGCTGCGTAATCTGGAACGAAACCTGAAAATGGTGGTGTTTGGGCAGGATAAAGCCATTGAAGTACTGACCGATGCGATCCGCCTCAGCCGCTCGGGGCTGGGTAATGAACATCGTCCGGTCGGTTCATTTCTGTTTGCAGGCCCAACCGGGGTTGGTAAAACCGAAGTGACGCTGCAGCTGGCGAAGGCGATGGGCATTGAGTTGCTGCGCTTTGATATGTCGGAATACATGGAGCGGCATACCGTTTCCCGCCTGATTGGTGCGCCTCCAGGCTATGTTGGCTATGAGCAGGGTGGCTTGCTGACTGATGCGGTGATCAAGCAGCCTCATTGTGTGGTGCTGCTGGATGAAATTGAGAAAGCGCATCCGGATGTGTTCAACTTGTTATTGCAGGTGATGGATAACGGCACGTTGACTGATAACAATGGTCGCAAGGCGGATTTCCGCAATGTGGTGCTGGTGATGACGACCAACTGTGGCGTTCAGGAGACACAGCGCAAATCGATTGGCTTCCAGCAACAGGATCACAGTCACGATGCGTTATCGGAAATTAACCGTACCTTCACACCTGAATTCCGAAACCGTCTGGATAATATTATATGGTTTAATCATCTGGATATGGATGTGATCCATCAGGTCGTCGATAAGTTCATTGTCGAGCTGCAGGCTCAGCTGGATGCGAAAGGCGTATCGCTGGAAGTAACCAAGGCTGCGCGGGACTGGCTGGCGGAAAAAGGCTATGACAAAGCCATGGGGGCACGCCCAATGGGACGTCTGATCCAGGAACAGATGAAGAAACCGTTAGCCAACGAACTGCTGTTTGGTGAACTGGTAGACGGTGGCAGTGTTAAGGTAGATCTGCAGGATGACAAACTGAAGTTTGCTTACGCACCAAATAAAGAAGTGGTGCTACAGCCTTAGTATTAAAGACCAAAAGAAAAAAGCCCCGGGTACATACTGGGGCTTTTTTCTTTCCGGATCTTAACGAGAACGGAATACGATGCGACCTTTAGACAGGTCGTATGGAGTCAGCTGCACAGTTACTTTGTCGCCGGTCAGAATACGGATATAGTTTTTGCGCATTTTGCCGGAGATATGAGCCGTTACCACGTGACCGTTTTCCAGTTCAACGCGGAACATTGTATTAGGCAGGGTCTCCAGAATCGTCCCTTGCATCTCGATACTGTCTTCTTTAGACATTGAATCCTCGTAATTACCACCAAAAAAATCTGCTGGATCATGCCGGATTTCGCCGGTTGTGTAAAGTTCAGACAGCCGTTATGCCGTATTTTTTCCAGACTTTATTCTCCAGCCGCTCATGTGGCAGATAACTGGCTTTGTAATTCATTTTGCGGCAGTTATCGACCTGATACCCTAAATAGAGGTAGGTGCGCCCCATCCTGAGGGTTAGCTGTAACTGTGTCAGAATAGCGTAGGTGCCTAAAGATCGGGATTCATACGCCGGATCATAGAAGGTATACATTGCACTTAAGCTCTCTGCCAAAACGTCTGTTACAGCGACACCGACTAATTTGTCTGCATGGTAAAATTCAATAAATAAGGGCGGTAGCCATTGTGAAAGTAAGAACTGCGCATACTGGCTATGGCTTGGTGGATACATGCTGCCATCTGCGTGCCGTTGCGTAATATAGCGTTCATACAATGCGTAATAGGCTGGTTTATCCGTATCACTGAGTTGCCAGCTGATATCCTGATTTTTGTTCAGAACCCGGCGGTGGCTACGACTAGGCTCAAATTCTGCAGCATCTATCCGTAAGGAATGGCAGGCACTGCACTGTGTACAATGAGGCCGGTAGATATCATTACCGCTGCGCCGAAAGCCGGCCTGTAACAGCGATTCGTAGCCAGAAACAGTGCAATAGTTTTCATCGACCAGAACAATCAGCTGCTCATATTGATCAGGCAGGTAGCTGCAACGGTGAGTCGGTGTGATACCAACGCGTAATGGCGTTAAATTCATAACGTAAGCTCCTGTGGCCGCCAGCATTCAGTTGGAAACGATTGCTCCCGTAGCAATGCCAGCTGATTCAGGAAGGCCGGACGGGGCCATTCCTGAACGCCCATGGTTTCGAGATAGCTGTTTTGCATCTGACAATCTATTAATGGTGCATCATAACGGGAAAGATGGCGACATAATGCGACCAGCGCCATTTTTGAGGCTTCAGGTTGTCGATGGAACATGGATTCACCACAGAATAACTTACCGACACTGATACCATATAATCCGCCAATCAACAGGTCGCCTTGCCAGACTTCGATGGAATGAGCTTGCTCCATTTCATGCAGAACAGCATAGGATTGCATGAACTCTTCTGTTATCCAGGTGTCCTCTGAGTAACGACGAGGCTCAGCACAGGCTTGAACCACATCCATAAACGCATGATTGACCGTAAACCGGAAGTCGGTTTTATGTATGGCTTTTTGTAGAGAACGGCTGATATGCAGTTCAGCAACCGGCAATACGCCACGTGGATCCGGCGACCACCAGAGTATGGGCTGATGTGCACTATACCAAGGGAAAATGCCGTTGTAGTAGGCTGCCAACAAGCGGGCAGGAGAGAGATCGCCTCCTACAGCTAACAAACCATTTGGTTCAGTCAGGGCTTCTTCTGGCGGAGGGAAAGATAAGCTTGAATCCAGTTGAGTCAGATAAATTGTCATTAATGACGGTCAGTAATTAATTCGCTTTAGTTTGATAATAACCAGCTGGTCAGCGTTTGTCATGGTATCTGCTTGAGGCATAAAAAATGCCGCACCAAGCGGCATTCGTTGAGGTAACCGGAAAATTATTTTTCCAGAGAATCGAGATAACGCTCTGCATCCAGTGCCGCCATGCAGCCCGTGCCTGCGGAGGTAATCGCCTGGCGATAGATATGATCAGCGACATCACCAGCGGCAAATACACCTTCAATACTGGTTTGAGTGGCAAAACCTTCGCTGCCGCCTTTTACTTTCAAATAGCCGTTTTGCATTGCCAGCTGACCTTCGAAAATCGCGGTGTTCGGGCTGTGACCGATGGCAATGAATGCGCCCATGACATCCAGATCTTCGAGCGAATCATCTTTGGTGCTGCGCAGGCGAACACCGGTTACGCCCATCTCATCGCCTAACACTTCTTCCAGAGTACGATCCAGGTGCAGTTTGATGATGCCTTGTTCTACTTTGTCATAAAGACGCTTAATCAGAATTTTTTCGGAGCGAAACGTATCACGGCGGTGGATCAAATGAACTTCAGAGGCAATGTTTGACAGATACAGAGCTTCTTCTACAGCAGTATTACCACCACCGACTACCGCGACTTTTTGACCACGATAGAAGAAACCATCACAGGTCGCACAGGCTGATACGCCACGGCCTTTGAATGCCTCTTCTGATTCCAGACCTAAATAGCGCGCGGAAGCCCCGGTTGCGATGATTAAAGCATCACAGGTGTATTCGTTGGTATCACCGATCAGACGGAAAGGCTTCTGCTGCAATTCAACTTTATTAATATGATCAAAAATGATTTCGGTCTCGAAATGCTCTGCATGTACTTTCATTCGATCCATCAGTGCCGGGCCGGTCAGCCCTTCTGCATCGCCAGGCCAGTTTTCGATTTCAGTGGTGGTTGTAAGCTGACCGCCTTGCTGCATACCTGTGATCAATACCGGATTCAGATTTGCGCGGGCAGCATAGACTGCCGCAGTGTAGCCTGCCGGACCTGATCCGAGGATCAGCAACTTACTGTGTTTTACTTGGCTCATGGCGATATCCTTTAACAATTTATTAGCCAAATGATAAAAAATGAATTACGTGGGGTAAAGCAGGAGAAACCGATTAAACCAATCGGTTTTATCTATTAAATAGCTTTTATTTATAAGAAGTTGAAAACAAGCAGATAAAATAAAGGTTATCTGCTTGTTTATTCGTTAACAACTGATTTCTGATTTGCTGGCTAGTTTTCGGTGAGTAGCCCCAAAGCCTGTTCTGCTGAGACAAAAGGCAGCGATAATGCTTCAGCCACTTCAGCGCAGGTCAGATGGCCTTTGTAAACATTAAGCCCTTTACGCAGATGTTTGTCGGTTGCCAGCGCTTTTGCATAACCCTGTTCAGCTAATTTTATAATATAAGGCAATGTAGCATTATTGAGTGCTTGTGTAGACGTTCTTGCAACGGCTCCTGGCATGTTAGCAACACAATAATGCACTACACCGTCGATGATATAAGTGGGATCTTTATGGGTAGTCGCGTGAGATGTTTCCACACAACCGCCTTGATCGATAGCTACATCGACAATCGCGGAGCCATCTTTCATTTTTTTGACCATTGCAGCTGTGACCAACTTCGGGGCAGCTGCTCCGGGTAATAAAACACCACCAATGAGCAAATCAGCGTCAAGCACCGCGTGCTCAATGGCTTCAGCGGTAGAATAAATCAGTTTGGCGGCGCCTCTGAATTCGTTATCTAATTTTCGTAAAGTATCAGTATTTCTATCTAGCACCGTCACATCGGCACGCATACCGATTGCAATACGTGCTGCATTGGAGCCAACCACGCCACCACCCAGAATAACCACTTTAGCGGGAGCAACACCAGGGACTCCGCTTAATAAAATACCTGCACCGTCGTGTGATCGCTCTAGTATTGACGCTCCGGTATGTACCGCCATGCGACCTGCTACTTCTGACATGGGGGCCAGTAGTGGTAACCCACCTTTGTCATCGGTTACTGTCTCATAAGCAATGCAGACAGCCTGACTTTTCAGCAGATCCTGCGTTTGCAGGCGATCGGGAGCCAGATGCAAATAAGTGAATAAAATTTGATTTGGCCGCAACAAAGATCGCTCAATTTCCTGCGGCTCCTTTACTTTCACAATCATATCTGCAGTTTTAAAAATATCGGCTGCAGAGCCTGTAATTTCAGCACCTGCAGCAGAATACTGCGTATCAGTGAAACCGATTGCTTTGCCTGCATCAGTTTCTACCAGTACAGTGTGGCCTCTTGCGGTCAATTCGCGTACACTGGCTGGTGTCATACCTATGCGATATTCATGGATTTTTATTTCTTTAGGTACGCCGATGATCATGCTGGTATCTCCTCAAAGAGTCAGATGATTATTCTGTTTTTTCCTGGTTTAAAATGGGAAAGAATATTGACATAGCCGGACTATGATCTTATAAAAGTTTAGTTTGTTCATTATAAAACAATTAGTGATTATCACTGTGTTTCATATCTAAGGTGGAAGGAAATGCTGGAAGAACAGATCAGACTCAGGGATTTGGATCGTATAGATAGAAACATCCTGAATGAACTGCAACAAGATGGCCGCATCTCGAATGTTGAGCTGTCAAAACGTGTCGGTTTAAGCCCGACTCCTTGTCTTGAACGTGTAAGACGTCTTGAAAGACAAGGTTTTATTGAAGGCTATACCGCTATTCTGAATCCACACTATCTGGAAGCTTCTTTGCTGGTGTTTGTTGAAATCACTTTGCAGAAAGGGGCTCCGGATGTATTCGAAGGATTTAATAAAGCTGTTCTTTCACTAGAAGAAATTCAGGAATGTCACCTGGTTTCTGGTGATTTTGACTATTTGTTAAAGACGCGCGTTCCTGACATGTCAGCTTATCGCCGGTTACTGGGTGAAACTCTGCTGCGTTTACCGGGTGTCAGTGATACCCGTACATACGTCGTGATGGAAGAGGTGAAGCAAACCAGCCGTCTGGTCATTAACACCCGTTAAACATTCTGCCCGTGTCACTCTGCACGGGCTTATGTCTAATCCCACGCAACAGAATTGTACCTACTTCCCGCATGACCGCTTATAATATGCCGCAGAATTCAAGTCTGGGCATCGTTCTGTATCATGTCCTCGGACGCATAATTATCGCTTTCCAATAAGGAGTATAGTTTTGGCTGCTGGAAAGTTTACGCCGATGTCAGGGTTTCGGCGGATTTTTGAGACGGGGCTAATAATTTTAAGTGTAGCCGCGCTATTCATGCTGCTTTCTTTATTTACCTATCACCCTTCAGATCCGGGATGGTCACAAACTGCATGGGGTGTGAAAGTCCATAATGCTGGCGGCAATGCCGGAGCATGGCTGGCTGATCTGATGTTTTTCGTTTTCGGGGTCTTTGCTTATTTGATCCCTGTGCTGGTAGTCGCGCTGGGCTGGGCAATTTTCTGGAAACCTTATCGCCTGCTGGAAGTGGATTATTTCGCGGTAGGGCTGCGGATTATTGGTTTCATTGCCCTGTTCCTTTCCATGTCGGCTATGGGAAGTATGAATTTCACAGATATTCATAATTTTTCATCCGGCGGCCTGATTGGTGACATGCTTTATACTGCTATTCTGCCCATTTTTGGTCAGCTGGGAACAACGTTGGTATTGCTTTGCCTGATGGCGGCCAGCATTACATTGTTTACCGGTTGGTCATGGTTGATGCTGGCCGAGAAAATTGGCGAGGCTGTTACCGGTTCTCTGGGTTTTGTTTATAGCTTGCCTGCCCGGATTGTCGGTTGGTTTGCAGGTAAGGCCGGCTATCAACGGGTGAATCACGACGCTGTTGGTGACGGTGATATGTTTAATGATGACGATGAAGATGATTTCATGCCGTCACCTGTTGGTGTGGGTGCTGATGCTGATCTGATGCCTCGTCGTAGTTCGCCTCGTTTCTCCTTTAGCCGTAAACCTGCTGTGGTTGCGACAGATGAACAGGATGATGACGAAGACGATGAAATTCCGGTTACACCGATAACTAATGTGAATGAACGACGTGAATCTGAATTCAACATATCAGCGCCCAAGGCGACTTCTGGCCGCAGTGAACCAACTTTCACTGCCAGCTGGTCTGCGTTGGAGGATGAAGATGATTGGGAACCGTCACTACCGTGGAGTAATGAGCAGGATCCGCAGTCAGACACTACTGTACCTGCCGCAGTAGCATCATCAGTTGCAGTTCCTGCGGCAGCTGTCTCGCCGTCGCCAACACCATTACAGCTGGCAGAGCAGGCGTTAATTGAAAAGGCCAAGAAGAAAGCGGCGATTGGTGATTTGCCTGCATTCTCTTTGCTGGATAATCCTCCCCCGAAAGTGCAGAGCATGAGTAAGGAAGAGCTGGATCGTATTGCGCGCCTGGTGGAATCCAAGCTGGCTGATTACAACGTTCAGGCTCGTGTTGTGGGTGTTTATCCAGGCCCAGTGATCACCCGTTTTGAGTTGGATCTGGCTCCGGGCATGAAAGCGAGCAAGATCACAGGATTGTCACGTGATTTAGCGCGTTCGCTCTCTGCGGTGAGTGTGCGTGTCGTTGAAGTTATTCCGGGTAAACCATATGTCGGTCTGGAGTTGCCAAACCGCTACCGGCAGACCGTGCACTTGCGTGAAGTACTGGATAGTGAACAGTTCCGTCAGGCATCCAGCCCATTGACGCTGGTGCTGGGTCAGGATATTGCTGGTGAACCATCAGTGGTTGATTTGGCGAAAATGCCTCACGTACTGGTTGCCGGGACTACCGGCTCCGGTAAATCAGTTGGCGTGAACGCGATGATCATTTCGATGCTCTACAAAGCAACACCGGAAGAAGTTCGTTTCATCATGATCGACCCGAAAATGCTGGAGCTGTCTGTTTATGAGGGAATTCCTCATCTGCTGACCGAGGTCGTGACTGACATGAAAGACGCATCGAATGCGCTGCGCTGGTGTGTTGGCGAGATGGAGCGTCGTTATAAACTGATGTCGGTGATGGGTGTGCGTAACCTTAAAGGTTATAACGCCAAGATCGGCGGAGCGATTGATTCCGGTAATCCAATCAAAGATCCGTTCTGGCGTCCGGGCGATTCCTTTGATGAAGAAGCGCCGGACCTGGAACGCTTACCGCACATTGTTGTGGTTGTTGACGAGTTTGCCGACATGATGATGATGGTCGGTAAGAAAGTTGAAGAGCTGATTGCCCGTATTGCCCAAAAAGCACGTGCAGCAGGTATTCACCTGATTCTGGCGACACAACGTCCGTCAGTGGATGTTATTACCGGTCTGATCAAAGCCAATATTCCGACCCGTATTTCGTTCCAGGTATCATCGAAGATCGACTCCCGAACCATTCTCGATCAACAAGGTGCGGAAGCTCTGTTGGGCATGGGTGACATGCTGTATATGCCGGCAGGCGAAAGCACGCCAACTCGCGTGCATGGTGCCTTCGTCAGCGATAATGAAGTTCACCGCATTGTGGATGACTGGAAATTACGTGGTGAGCCGAATTATATTGATGAAATTCTGAATGGCGAAATTACGGCAGAAAATGCACTGCCAGGTGAACAGACCAGCCGCGATGAAGATTTAGATCCATTGTTTGATGAGGCGGTGGAGTTCGTGGTGGAATCGCGCAGAGGTTCTACATCCAGCGTTCAGCGGCGTTTTAAAATCGGATACAACCGTGCTGCTCGTTTGATTGAGCAGATGGAAGCACAGGGAATTGTCAGTGCACCAGGTAGTAATGGACAGCGTGAAGTGCTGGCTCCATCATCGATGAGAGATTGATATGAGAAATCTGACTAAGTGGTGTGCTGTTGGTTTGACTACCTGTGTGTGGTCATTGAGTTTCAATGCATTGGCTGATGACGGTGCTGCCTTGAAGAAAAAACTGGCGAGTATTCGCCAGTTTAGTGCTCATTTTGAACAACAGGTGGTAGATGCGCAGGGTAAGCCACTACAAAATGGAAGTGGTGAAATGGTACTGCAGCGTCCGGATCGTTTCCGTTGGGAAGCGAAAAAACCGGATGACAACCTGATCGTCTCTGACGGTAAAGCAGTCTGGTTATATGATCCTTTTGTGGAACAGGTGACCGTGATGAGCCTGAGTAAAGCTGTAGTGAATACGCCGTTCCTGCTTATTTCCAGTACCGATGATAAAATCTGGAATAACTATCTGATTGATCAGGACGGTTCTGCCTTCACCATCACCAGTAAGCAGAAAGATCAGCGCATTGAATCCCTGCGTATGGTGTTTGATAATCAGAATCATATTACCCGGATGGAAGTGAACGAAGCTCAAGGGCAACGCAGTGAGTTTACGCTCTCTTCATTTAATGCTAACCCGATTATCAAATCAGATACCTTCAATTTCAAAACGCCGGAAGGTGTGATGGTTGATGATCAGCGCTGATGAATAACCTGTCGCTGGATTTTTCCTCTGACTTTCGCCCTCTGGCCGCGCGAATGCGGCCGGAGCGTTTAGAGCAGTATATTGGGCAAAGCCATCTGCTGGCAGCAGGAAAACCATTGCGGCGCGCCATCGAAGCCGGGCATTGTCACTCCATGATTTTGTTGGGGCCGCCGGGGACTGGAAAAACCACATTAGCTGAGTTGATGGCTCGCTATTGTCAGGCTGATGTTGAACGAATTTCCGCGGTGACCTCGGGTGTAAAAGAGATCCGGGCGGCGATTGAACGGGCCAAAGATAATAGCTATCGCGGACGACGTACTCTGCTGTTTGTTGATGAAGTTCACCGCTTCAATAAAAGTCAGCAGGATGCATTTCTGCCGCATATTGAAGACGGCACCATCATTTTTGTCGGTGCCACGACCGAAAATCCCTCCTTTGAACTTAATAATGCATTGCTCTCACGGGCTCGCGTTTATTTACTTAAACGTCTGAATGAAGACGAGATCCATCAGGTTGTGCAGCAGGCGCTGACTGATCAGCGCGGTTTAGCAAATGAAAAACTGCGTTTTGATGATGGCGTCTTAAATGCGTTAGTACAGCTGGTGGATGGCGATGCCCGAAAAGCACTGAATTATCTTGAGTTACTGAATGACATGGCAGATACCGTCAATGGTGAAAAACACATTGATAGACATCTGCTGGCAGCCGTTTCTGGTGAAAAGGTGGCCCGTTTTGATAATCAGGGGGATGTTTATTACGACCTGATTTCGGCATTTCATAAATCTATCCGTGGTTCAGATCCGAATGCTGGTCTGTATTGGTATGCCCGTATTGTCGCAGCGGGTGGCGATCCGCTCTATGTAGCCCGTCGCCTGCTCGCTATTGCATCTGACGACATCGGTAATGCTGATCCCAACGCGATGCGGGTAGCTCTGGCTGCCTGGGATTGTTTTGAACGGGTAGGGCCAGCCGAAGGCGAACGGGCGATTGCTCAGGCTGTCGTTTATTTAGCATGTGCCCCCAAGAGTAACTCGGTGTATGTGGCCTGGAATGCAGCTTTGCAGGAAGCGAAAACCCAGCCAGACTATGAAGTGCCGCATCATCTTCGAAATGCACCAACCAAATTAATGGCTTCTCTTGGTTATGGGGCAGAATACCGCTACGCACACAATGAGCCCGGAGCTTATGCAGCCGGAGAATGTTATTTTCCTCCTGAGATGGAGGGGCGGAAATATTACATGCCTTCTGAACGGGGAGCTGAAAAGCAAATCGCGCAAAAACTGGACTATCTGGCCGGGCTGGATGCGCAAACCGATTTTTGTCGTTATCCAAAACCTTAACCTTCCGCTATCAAAACAGAATAATCCTCGTTTGGACGTACCCGCATCCGGCTGCTTTTGGTAAACTGCTGCTATCGACGACATCTTTATGGTCGCGGATCGTTTTATTACTCCAATAATTTCGCATATTGCAGGTTTATCATGCTTGATCCTAAATTTCTGCGTAGTGACATCGAAGTGGCTGCTGAGCGTCTGGCTCTGCGTGGCTATAAACTGGATGTGGCTACTATCAACGCGCTGGAAGAACAGCGTAAAGTGCTTCAGACTCGTACTCAGGAACTGCAGGCCGAACGTAATGCCCGTTCTAAGGCGATTGGTGAAGCCAAGCGTCGTGGTGAAGATGTTGCTCCGCTGATGGCGCAGGTTGGCTCACTGGGCGATGAGCTGGAGCAATGCAAAAAGCAGCAGGATGAAATCCTGGAACAGCTGCGTCAGATCTCTCTGCTGGTACCTAACCTGCCTGCAGAGACTGTACCAGTAGGTAAAGATGAAAGTGAGAACGTAGAAGTTCGCCGCTGGGGAACACCGCGTCAGTTTGATTTTGAAATCAAAGATCATGTGGCGGTAGGTGAAGATAACGGTGGTCTGGATTTTGCCACCGCGACTAAAATTTCCGGCTCCCGCTTTGTTGTACTGAAAGGTCAGATCGCCCGAATGCACCGTGCTCTGGCTCAGTTCATGCTGGATCTGCACACCCAGCAACACGGCTATACGGAATGCTACGTGCCTTATCTGGTCAACGCAGACAGCTTACTGGGTACTGGCCAGTTACCAAAATTTGCGGAAGATCTGTTCCACACAGCTATCAATGGTGAAGGCGACGATGAAGGTAAAGTGCGTAAATTCTCACTGATCCCAACCGCTGAAGTACCACTGACCAACATTGCCCGTGATGAAATCTTCGATGAGAAAGCCTTGCCAGTCAAAATGACCGCACACAGCCCATGCTTCCGTTCAGAAGCGGGTTCTTACGGTCGTGATACTCGCGGTCTGATCCGTATGCACCAGTTTGATAAAGTCGAAATGGTGCAGCTGGTTCATCCTGAAAAATCATGGGATGCTTTGGAAGAGATGACTGGGCATGCAGAGAAAGTACTTCAACTTTTAGGTCTGCCATACCGTGTTGTGGCTCTGTGCACTGGCGATATGGGTTTCTCAGCGGCGAAGACTTACGATTTGGAAGTCTGGCTGCCAGCACAGAATACCTATCGTGAAATCTCTTCCTGCTCTAATTGCACTGATTTCCAGGCGCGTCGCATGCAGGCTCGTGTGCGTGGTGCTGATGGTAAACCTCAGCTGTTGCACACCCTGAATGGTTCAGGTCTGGCTGTTGGCCGTACGCTGGTTGCTGTGCTGGAAAACTATCAGCAGGCAGATGGCCGGATTGAAGTGCCGGAAGTGCTGCGTCCATACATGAGCGGTTTAACTCATATCGGTTAAGCTAGTCAATCAACTGAATACATCATAAGCAGGTCGGATTCCGATCTGCTTTTTTTTCATCTGGCATTAGCCTGCCTTCATCCAGATAGAGGTTATTCAGGGGGAAGAATAAAATGTCATACAGTCGATGTGTCCGTTCCATCATATTGATGGCTACATTCTTTTCTGCAACAGGCTGTGCCAGCCAGCATGATGAAGCAAAGCTACAATCTGACATGGTGATCCTGACACAAAAGATGCAGGTATTAACGGCTGAACTGAAAGCATTAAGAGAGAAACAACAGAAAGAGCAACAGCTTAAAGTACAACGACAGATGAAAGCAGAAAAAACTTAAGCAGAAGCAAACGAGAAACAGAGCTGAAAGAAAGGTGGAATGGTGGCTATGACGGGATTCGAACCTGTGACCCCCGCATTATGAGTGCGATGCTCTAACCAACTGAGCTACATAGCCATTTGAAGCATGGCTGGGGTACCAGGATTCGAACCTGGGTATGGCGGGATCAAAACCCGCTGCCTTACCGCTTGGCGATACCCCAACAAAATATTTTTCATCGATATGGCTGGGGTACCAGGATTCGAACCTGGGGATGGCGGTACCAAAAACCGCTGCCTTACCGCTTGGCGACACCCCAACGAG
>SSEX01000120.1 GCA_008015085.1 Tolumonas sp.
AAACGGGGCTGAATTTCTATTCTGGCCCCTTTTTTATTTAACGGCTTTTCGAAAATGGTCTGCTACGAGTCTGGCTTTGGCGATACCGATATAACCCGCAAGTTCATCCAGGTCTTTATTCTTTATTGCTGCTATTGACCTAAATTCCTTGAGTAAAAGATCCGCCGTATTCTTCCCGATTCCTTTTATTTCTTCTAATTCGTTTTTAAAGGTACCCTTGCTACGCAGTTTTCGGTGAAACGTGATGCCGTAATTATGTACTTCATCGCGTATGCGGCGGAGCAATTTCAGGCTATCACTATTCCAGGCTAATTTAATCGACTGACTGTCTCCTGGGAAAAATACCTCTTCCTCATTTTTTGCCAAACCAATGATGGCTGTTGTTGCCGGCAGGTTTAGGGCTCGAACGCTTTTCATAGCGGCGCTGAGCTGCCCCTTACCGCCATCAATGATGATCAGGTCGGGAAGCGGCTTCTTTTCCTCCAGCAGCCTTTTATAGCGTCGTAGAACAACTTCCTCCATCGTCGCAAAGTCATTTATACCCTGAACCGTTTTTACCTTAAAATGCCGGTAGTTGGCTTTGCTGGGCTCTCCGTTTATAAAGCATACCATGGCAGAAACCGGGTAACTTCCATGCAGGTTCGAGTTATCAAAACACTCTATATAAACTGGTAAGGAGGAGAGGCTCAGGTCATTCTTTAGCATTTCCAGTACCCGCAGCTTATCTTCATCCGATTTTTCTTCCAGGCGCAATATCTTTTTTCGTTTAAGCTCTTCACGGAAGTAATTCACGTTCTTTTCCGAGAGATTCAACAGGATTTTTCTGTCGCCGCTGCGAGGAACGGAAATGCGGATGTCTTTCTCGGGAAACTCGATCGGGAATGGTACGATTATCTCCCGGGCGCTGCTCTCAAAACTTCTGCGCAACTGCGCCGCCGCAAAAGCGAGTACTTCTTCTCCTGTTTCTTCAAGTTGTTTTTCCAGCGTTATGGTTTTTGTTGCAACTACGGAGCCGGCATTCACTGCCAGGTAATTTACATAGGCAATATTACCTTCCTGCAGGATGGAAAAAACATCTACTGTTCCAATGCGGGTATTCACTACCACTGATTTGGACTGATAATTCTCCAGGTGTTCCAGTTTTTTTTTGAGTTGGGCGGCTTTTTCGAACTCCATATTTTCAGCCCGGTTCTTCATCTCCGCTTTAAAGTGCCTGATGACGGGTCCAAGGTTACCTTTCAGAATATCTACAAGCTGGTGGAGGTCCTGGTTGTAGTCGGCTTCGGATTGTAATCCTTCGCAAGGGCCCTTGCAATTCCCCAGGTGGTATTCAAGGCAGATTTTAAACTTCCCTTTTTTGATGTTGTTTTGGGTCAGGTTCAGTTTACAGGTCCGCAATGGAATGGTCTGCCGGATAAAGTCAAGCAGTTCCCTTACCTTTTCCACAGAGGTATAGGGCCCCAGGTACTGTGATCCATCGTTGATCCGCTTCCGGGTAAAAAAAACCCGGGGGAAGGGCTCGTTTTTGATTACAATGAACGGATAGCTTTTATCATCTTTCAGGTTGATATTGAATTTTGGCTGATACTCCTTGATGAGGGTATTTTCAAGAAGGAAGGCATCCTGCTCATTATTCACTATCGTAAACTCGATGTGATGAATCCGCCTGACCAGTTCATGGGTTTTGTAGCTGACGAATGTTTTGGAAAAATACGAACTGACCCGCTTCCGGAGATTTTTAGCCTTACCCACATAAAGCAATTCATTGTCGGCAGCGTAATACTTATATATTCCCGGGTGAACAGGAATTGCAGGAGCTATCTCAGAAAATTCTTTTTGGGTCATTGATTAAAGTCCCAGGTTATTTGTTCTTCCTTTTCCACCCTTGAATTACCGGAGGAATCTGTACCGATGGTTACGACCTTGCAGTATTTGTTGCTCTGCCAGGTGAGTTGAAGCGTTTGATTTTCGTTTATTTTCTTGACCATGTAAATCCGGCGTACCTTATTGCTTTCTGCGTCAATATAAACATCCCACCGCCGCAGGGTCATGTTGTCTGGTAGTGAAGCCTTGGGTTCATATGTAAAGGTATACGCCGCAATGGTTTGGTCCAGAAAATCTTTTTCATCGAAGAGGGATGTCAGATTGGTCGAATCAATTACGGGTTCTAAAAATGCATGTACAGCTTTTTCTATGTCTTCCAGTTTTAGCCAGGTTGAATCGGTTCTGTTATTACTGGTTACATGATACAATGGGTTAATTCCTCTTCTGCGTATATCAAAAATCTGCCCCTTGATATAGCTGGTAACGGGGAAAAAACTTGACCTTTTTTCCGGCTCAGGGCCTGGGCCGGGCGATGGTTCTTTTTTTGAACCGGAGCATGCCGAGAAAAATACAGGCAATATAAGTAAGGCAAGGATGTATCTCATCTCTCAAAATTAGCGGGATTAGGGCTTTTTGCAAAAAGTAACCAAAAGCGAAAAGCAACCCGGAGGGTTGCTTTTTGTATAATTAAATGTTCCTGATCAGGGATTTTAAAAGCCTTTTACAAGGCCGATCTTCAGGCCTACGGCATATGGTTTTTCGATAAGCGCTACATCCTTTCTGTATGTCGAATAAACCTGGTAACGCACTTGCGGGCCAACACGCAGGCTATAAGATCCGAATTTATAATTCATGAATGTTTCAAGCCCGATATTCAGATTCCATACGCGGATAGCGGAAGGATCTGACACATAATTTTTAAGATCTGATGAAATCAGGTGAGCCTTGCCGCCAAAGATATAGGAAGGCTGTGCACTAGCGCCTACAAACCATTCTACATTCTTGTTACTGGAGAGCTTGTAAGCAAGTCCGACCGGAATCGAAACCTGGTAAGTCCGGTTATGCAGTGTAACAGGTTGAAGGGCGTTTTGGTCATATACATTGGCAATGCTGGAGGCCCTGGCTGCCGGGTACGAATATCCTGTCACCGGGTCGGTCATCAGGATGGTTGTTTGTATGGGATGGCCAATCTGGTCTGCATTGATGTTGTAGTTGGTGTAATTAAACTGAAGACCAGCTTTAAGGCGGAGGTTCTTGGCAAAAGCATACGAAAGCCCAATGCCTGATTCAATACCCAATCCCGGGCGTTGGCTGATGGCTTTATTGATGTCTCCGGTGGTTGCAAATGGAGCTACTGAACCTTTTGATTCGGTAGTGAGTTTTCGGTAGTTTACAGCAGGCGTTATATAGAATTCATATTCAAGTTTGCTTGTCCATTTTTTTGCCACCCGCTTGTTGTACATGGCGAAATGTTCGACCCAGGATTTTTCGTCCAGAACATTTTTATCAGAAAGATTCTTTAACACAGCCGGTTGCTCTTTGGCTTCCGGTTTCTCATCTGTGGGAAGTTCTTCTTTAGATTCGGTATCGGTTATTTTCGCTGTGCTGGCCGTTGTGGAAGGCGCTGCAGGTTGCGGGACCGCTGTTATTTCTTCCGGTTCGGTATCAACAGGTTCTGCTGCAGTTTTTTTGCGGGTCGGGCGGGCTATATCCTGCTTTTCAGCCTTTGCAGATGATTGTTTTTTTGCATGGTGCGAATATGCTGAAACAACCAGGTCATCGTCTTGCTCAGGATTGGCAGCAGCGATTTTTGGTTTGCGTGACTGACTGGATTGGTTACGCGATTGTTTCTGACCTGGATTTTCCTCCCGGATCTTATTGTTATCAGCTTGCCCGTTTCTTGAATTTATCCTTCCGGAAGCACTGTTTTTGTCGCCAGCAATGTTTAACGATTCGTTCACCGGGATATTGGGATCAGTGATTGCGTCTATCTCCTGGCTTCTTTCCTTCACATCAGCGGAAGAAGCGGCGTTGGGTGAGGTTGCAGCCAATGCCTGGTTCGAAATGCTGCTTGTGGATTTAGCTGAGCCGGAATTGTAGCCAACGCGGCGGGTAAGCGAATCGTCAGCAGTATTGAGGTAACCAATTACGAAAAGCGAGGAGAAGAAGAAGAGACCGATAATGAAGGATGGTCCCCGGCGGCTTGGATGCAGGTTATTGTAAATGCTATGCCATACCCTCCGGGATGGATACATCCGGAACTGATCGGCCTTTTCCTTGATCAGTTGTTCAAATTCATCGGTGTAAAAATCTCTTTCCATTTTTCAAAAACATGATAGTTGTTGGTAATGGGTTAACAGTTCGCTGTTTTACCCGGGTAATACAGCTCCAAAAAACGTTTCTTTCTTCTTTTGCTTTTGAATGATCTTTTTCTTGATCAGTATATCCTCCAGCATCGCCTTCGCACGTGTATACTGGCTCCGGCTGGTGCTTTCCTCAATATCAAGCATCCCGGCAATCTCCTTGTGCGAGTACCCTTCAATTGCATAGAGGTTAAGTACCGTTCTGTACCCGATCGGGAGAGAACGTATGCACTCCACCACCTGCTTGGCCTGCATAATGGAAGGAATCACTTCCTCTTTGATATGTATGCTGTTGGCATGAATGATATCGACGCTTTCAGAGAACTTTTTATTTTTTTTCAGGATGTTGATACAGGTATGCACGATGATTCTTCGTATCCATCCTTCCAGCGCTCCCTCATTTCTGTATTGGTGAATCTGTGTAAATACCTTGATGAATCCTTCCTGCAGCATATCCTCCGCATCTTCCCTGTTTTTGGCAAAACGGTAGCACACCCCCAGCATCCTGGGACTAAAACGGTTGTATAAGGCCTCCTGGGCGGCGGCATTATTTCTTATACACCCGGCTAGCATGAGCTCTTCGGTCATTGTGCGCTTAGTTTACCCTATAAATATAGACAAATTCTATTGTGGTATTGCTGCATGCAAAGCAAAGGGTGCCAAAATGTTAACCAGTTTGGCACCCTTATATTATTGATTCAAGTAAAGTAAAACTACCAGCTTGCCCGCAATGAGACAATAATATTCCGCCCCGGAGCCGAAAATCCGGAGGCAAAATACCTGTAATTTCTATCAAGTATGTTTTCTACAGCTGTTTGTACTTGTATATTTTTTGTAATGTTACAATAGCCCCGCCAGTTCAATGTTATCCAGGAGGGCATCCCATCGGCCGTAGCGTATTGGGCATTATCTTCTCCATCGGCATTGAAATCATCCAGCCGTTTCCAGCCATTGTATAAGAGATAGGTTTCGGCGCCGAAACGCTTATGCTGGTACCGGACACTTGTCTTCCCAAATACCGGTGGAATATGATCCAGGGGTTTCCGGGAAACATTCCGGTTGACAAGTGCATAGGTGCCGTTCGACTGCTTTTCATAGATCGTCGAGGTTTTGGATGGATCTGTTTTGAACCAGCCCTTCGTATAGGAAAGGGTGGTACTGAAACTAAGTCCCTTGGTGATATCAGCATCAACCCCCACGCTGAAACCGTATACATTTGCCTTGCTCACATTCTGGCTGGCCAATACCTGGCTTTTGATCCCGTTGTAAATGATCGAGTCCTGGCCGTTCAATTTGTAAGGAGCTTTCAGGATCGCGTTTCTGAAAAGGGTATAGTACCCGGTTAATTCAATGCTCACCCTGTTTGCGATGCGTTGGTTGATGGTCAGATCAAAATTATACGTGTACTCGGGTTTGATGTCGGCATTCGGCACCACCACCTGGCGGGCTGCTGTGCTCGACTCAAATATCTTGGCCAGGTCATCGATGTTGGGAGCCCGGAAACCGGAAGCGAACGATGTCTTGATCGTAGTACTGGCCGTCGGATTATATACAATGCCGATATTGCCTGTTACGGCGAAACTATTCTGTGTCACGGCCGTATCGGGCAAGTTCAGGAATGAATTGTCCAGTACATTGCTCTTCAGGTTGATCGACTGAAGCCGGATACCGTCATTGAGCACCAGCTTCTTGTTCTTGAACTTATAGAGGTGGTGGGCGAAGATGCCGAAGTTGTTCATCTTGTTCTTGCCATCCGGATAGCGGGTGTTGATCTTACTTACGGCTCCCGTAGTAAGATTGGTACGACTGGCCCTTGACTTTACATCGTTGAACTGGGCATCGGCGCCTACGGTCAATTCACTGTTTCCGATGTTCTTCCGGCCGGTGATGGAAACACCAAAAACCTTTACCTTCTCTACCTGGCTGTCGAACCGGTCGTATCGCCTGTACTCGCGGGTTTGCCGGCTTTCCTCGATATCCTGGTAATTGATATTGACTTTGAGCTGATCCACAAAACCCAGTTTTTCCGCGTTGAATTCATAGGCCCCGAGGATGCGTTTTTGAGGTCCATAGTACCATTCGGCATAACGCAGGGTTCCATTCCGGATATCCTGCAAGCGGTCGTAGCGGGGCACATCGTTGGTGTTGGAGAGCTGGATGTTCAGCAGGTGCGTGATCCTGCTGCTTTGCTTGAACAATAGTTTCTGGATGATATCCCACTGCTTGTAACCGGAGAATTTCTGCACCCGTTCATCCTTGTTCGTAACCACGGAGTCGATACCATTGATGCGGTCTACGTACTGGCTTCTTCTGCCGAAGTTGGGATACTTGCTCAGGTAATCGCTTCCCATCTTCATATCGCCAAAATCGCTGTAATTGTACGATTGAAACCAGGCGAATTTTTTTCCGCCCAGGCTGGCATCGGCGTGAATGGTCTTTTCATCGTTGGCGCCACTGTATCGGAAAAATGCCGAACCGGTGGAAAGGAATTTCTTATCTCCCGAAAGAACGGGCGATTTGGTGACCAGGTGTACAATACCACCCAGCGCATCGCTTCCATAAATGGTGGAGGAGGGCCCGTACATCACTTCCACGCGGCTGAATGAATTCTGGTCGGTGGTAATAACATTCTGGAGGTGCCCGCTCCGGTAAATGGCGTTGTTCATGCGCACGCCGTCCACAACCAGCAATACCCTGCTGGCTTCAAAGCCACGAAGTACGGGGCTGCTTCCGCCCTGCTGGCTTTTTTGTACGAATACTTTTCCGGTGTTGATCAGCAGGTCGCCTGTATTCTGTGCATTGGTGGCGGCAATGGTGGCGGCGTTGATAACGTCGATTTTTTGGGCGATGTTTCTTTTTTTTTCGGCAAAATTACTGGCCGAAATCACTACCTCTTCAAGAGATATCTCCTTACGGATGGTATCTTTTTTTGCCGGGGTGTTTTGAGCGTACAGCGTATGCATACAGCACAGTAACCCCGCTAGTATAATTACTTTGTTCATGATCGTTGATTTAATGAAATAAAACAGAAGCGTCATGCGGTAGCATGCCGTTCTCAGAAGCGAAGTGTGTAAATCAACAACGGGGAGGTTGTATCAATGAAAGGGCGGGCGGTACCGGCAGGCTTTCCGTGAAACGGCCGTAATGCCGGTGAACGATTTGCCATCCGGCATTGGCCGGGTCTTTTTCGGGGTATGCCAGGTGGGGCAGGATGAGGAACTTGAGTACAGCTTCATGTAACGACCTGTTGCCTGCATCTTCTGTAGCCTCTTTGTATTCCTCCTGCAGGTTCGATTCTTTTTCATCAAAATGACCTGTCAGGATAGCCAGTTCGCCCTGGATAGTATAGGTACGGATATCAAAATATTTTCCATCAAGTATGATCTCTTTGCCATACCGTGCCCACCGGATCGCGTTGGCCCGGAGTGTAACGGTTTGAAGTTTTTCTTCTTTCATCCTTTCTTCCGACTCCATCCGGATGAGTTTCTCGTCTACCAGGTATTTAAACGAAAAGAGGAAGGGGGCCGATGCGATCAGCAGGAAGATAAATGCAGCTATTCTTCTGGCAGCAGTATACATACGTTGGTACCTCGGTCAGGTCAGCGAATGTACAGAATTATTTGCCAGGGGTGCCATCGATCACCACCAGGGGTGCTCCGGATACCGGGTTGCGGATGATGGCCGACCGCACATTGAAAATGTCATGGATCAGTTCTTCGGTAACGATTTCTTCCGGGCTGCCCTGGGCTGCCAGGCGACCCTCTTTAAGAAAGAACAAACGATCAGCATATTGAATCGCCAGGTTGATATCGTGCAGTACAGCAACCAGTACCGTATCTTCTTGCTGAAACTCCCGGGCCAGTTGAAGAAATTCCTGATGGTGATGGATATCGAGGCTGTTCAAGGGCTCATCCAGGAAAAGGTAACGCGGCCTGTTGTTCG
>SSEX01000142.1 GCA_008015085.1 Tolumonas sp.
ATATGGTTCCACAAGCAAATGCCGATACACCGCACGATTTTACCCGCGACCCGATTCAGGCTTACATCGATGGTGAGTGGGTTCGCGCCCGCGGTACGACCTTAGGTGCCGATAATGGTATCGGTGCCGCGGCTTGTCTGGCGGTATTGGCTGACAATAGCGTGCAGCATGGCCCGCTGGAAGTACTGCTGACCGTCGATGAAGAAGCCGGTATGGGTGGCGCTTTTGGCCTGCAGGCAGGCTGGCTGGAAGGCGACATTCTGCTGAACACCGATTCAGAACAAGACGCTGAAGCCTATATGGGCTGCGCCGGTGGGGTAGATGCCAATATCCGTTTCAAATTTGACCATGAACCAGCTCAGGCCAATTTGCAGGCATTTAAACTACAGGTCAAAGGGCTGCGCGGCGGACACTCCGGTGTCAATATTCATCAGGATCGCGGTAACGCCAACAAATTGCTGGCCCGTCTGTTATTGGATTTACAGGCTGCCGACATTCATCTGGCCAGCATTAGTGGCGGTACATTGCGTAATGCCATTCCGCGTGAAGCAGAAGCAACCATTCTGGTGTCCGCAGAACGACTCGATGCGGTACGCCATCTGGTCAATGAACGGACAGCAGTATTACAGGCGGAACTGAAGGAAGTTGATAGTCACCTGCAGATCAGTTTGTCGGCATCTGAATTACCGACTCATTGCTTCTCTTTTGCAGATCAACAGCGCCTACTGCGTATGCTGGTCGCCTGCCCGAATGGCGTGATCCGCATGAGCCATGCGATTGAAGGCGTTGTCGAGACATCGACCAATCTGGGCGTGATCCAGACAACGGCTGATGGCGTTTATATTCAGTGTCTGATCCGATCGCTGAATGATGAAGGGCGTCATTATGTTGAACAAATGACGGCATCACTGTGCGCACTGGCGAATGCAGAGTGCGTCTTTGATGGCGCTTATCCGGGCTGGGCACCGGATCCGACCTCTCCGGCTCTGGCGCTGCTGCGTCAAAAACACCAAGAACTATTCGGTGAATTACCCAAACTGATGGTCATTCATGCCGGACTGGAGTGTGGCTTATTCAAAGCCCAATACCCTCACTGGGATATGGTCTCTTTCGGACCAACCATTCAGGGTGCACATTCCCCGGATGAACGGGTACATATTCCAGCTGTGGAGCGTTTCTGGCAATTATTGGTCGCCATGCTCTCGGCTATTCCAACCAAACAAGAGTAACCAGATGAATTTATTGCGTCGCATCTCTTTACCGATATCACCCTCCCGCCAGATCCTACTGGCGGCGTGGTTTTTTATTACCTTTACCAATTTTTCATTTTGGTCTGCTGCCTTTAAAGCAGTTGGTACTGATAGCTGGCATAGCCTGCTCTTTCTGGCCGCGCTTTATGTATTGCTGATCACCTGGCTAAATCAGATCCTCTCGTTGCTACTGTTACCGTGGATATTTAAACCGCTGTTGTCGGTATTATTACTCGGCGCCGCCACCACAGCCTATTTTATGGATAGCTATGGTGTGGTGATTGATCGTGAGATGATCCGTAATACGCTAATGACCGATCCACGTGAAGCCGGCGAACTACTAAGTCCGAAAATGGCGATTTATCTGCTGTTACTGGGCGTGCTACCGATGATCCTGGTACTGAAAAGCAAAATTCAGTACGCATCTTTCACTCGTGAACTAGGCTACAAATTACTGACGCTGGTCGTAACACTGGTGATCAGTGGCGGCGTGGCCGCCGCCTATTACGTCGATATCGCATCGTTTGCCCGTAATAACACCTATATCCGTCATATGATTGTGCCGGTTAACTATGTGGGAGCTATCGAATCTTATATACGCAGCAATCTTCAGGGGGGAAAACTGGTCGTTACCCCATTGGGGGAAGATGCGAAAAAAGGCGATAAACTGACTGCTCCAGCGCAGAAAAAAGTACTGACCGTACTTGTCGTCGGTGAAGCGGCTCGTGCCAGTGAATTCAGTCTGAACGGCTATCAGCGGGAGACGAATCCTGAGCTCAGCAAACTGGACATCATCAATTACACCAATGTCAGCTCCTGTGGTACTGAAACCGCCGTTTCTGTGCCTTGCATGTTCTCTAAATTTGTCCGGGAAGATTACAGCGACAGCAAAGCCAAACGCAGTGAAAACCTGGTGGATGTATTGAAACACGCCGGTTTTGATATGTTATGGCGGGATAACAACTCCAGCAGTCGTGGTGTTGCTGTGCGGATCGGTGAGCAAAATGTGCAGGATCTGAAAGTGCCGGGTTTGTGTCAGGATGGCGAATGTTTCGATGAGATCCTGCTCTATCAGCTGCAGGATTATCTGGACAAGCTTAACAATGACGGTGTCATTGTCTTGCACATGAAAGGCAGTCACGGCCCGGCCTATTACCTGCGCTCACCTGAGAAATTCAAAAAATTCCTGCCGGAATGCCGTACCAACCAATTGCAGGATTGTCCGCGTCAGGAACTGATCAACGCATATGACAATACCATTGTGTATAGCGATTATGTGTTAAGTAAGGTGATCAAACTGCTGCAGAAAAATGATCAGCGTTTTGATACTGCGATGTTGTATATGGCCGACCACGGTGAATCTACCGGTGAAAAAGGCATTTATCTGCATGCTGCGCCATATATGATTGCACCGGAAGAACAAACTCATATCGGTGCCGTACAGTGGTTCTCACCAAGCTTTCTGGAACGCATGAAGCTGGATAAAGGTTGTATGAAACGTAAAGCTAACGATGCTTTCTCGCAGGATAACCTGTTCCATTCGGTCTTAGGTCTGCTGGATGTGAAAACCAGTGCTTATGATGGTTCGTTGGATATGTTTGCTTCCTGCATGGCGAAATAGAGCCAAGCCAGCATGCTAAACAGCCTGTTTCGCAAGAGCAGGCTTTTTTTATTGCAAATCCAGCGGCAACTGCAATGTGTTTGCAGCCTCGGGCAAACCGATATTACTCCCAACCAGCCGCACCGGCTTACCCCCGCCCCGCAGCCAAGCCTCATGCAGCAATTCATCGTATAATTGCGGAGAAAACTGCTGCACCGAACGTTCCACTGTCGTCTGATGAAAATCGGAGAATTTGATCTTCACACCCTGACGGACAATCTGTCCGTGCCATTCACGGCGTTGCAAGCGTTTAGCCAACTCAGAGAGCAGCTCCGGTAAACGGGCATGCCCTTCCTCTTCGAGTACAATATCAACGGGGAAGGTCGTTTCTACGCCAACCGATTTACGCTCTCTGGAAGTTTGCAAACAGCGATCATCAATGCCATATGCCCGTTCCAGCAACAGCATCCCGGTTTTGCCCAACAGATACAGTAATTGCCGCCGAGGGAAACGCTGCACATCAGCACAGGTATGCAAACCCAATTGTGCCAGGCGTTCTGCGGTTTTAGCACCGATGCCGGGGATGCGGGATAACGCTAACTGCTGAACAAATTCAGGCACATCTGCCGGAGAAAGCACAAACAATCCATCAGGCTTATTCTGCTCTGAGGCAATCTTGGCCAGAAATTTATTCGGCGCCACACCAGCAGAAGCTGTAAGTTGCAACTCATTGAGAATATCAGCGCGGATCGCTTCGGCAATCCGAGTGGCACTTCCCTGATACAGTGAAGAATCGGATACATCCAGATAGGCTTCATCAATCGAAACAGGCTCAATGATCTGACTGTATCGGGAAAATATCTGCATCACCTGACGGGAAACATCACGATAGACGGACATTCGCCCAGGCAACAACACCAGACGAGGGCAAAGCCGGAACGCATGGGCTGTCGCCATGGCAGAGCGAACCCCATAGCGACGGGCAACATAATTACAGGTGGCGATCACACCCCGGCGTTCTGCAGGGCTGCCGATCGCAAGCGGCAGCGAAACCAGCGCGGGGTTATCGCGCATTTCTACTGCCGCAAAGAAGCAGTCCATATCAACGTGGATAATTTTTCTCATACAATTACTGTATATAAACACAGTAATTGTAAGTTTATCCTGTCAGACTGCTTCCTGCAAGCAAGAGGCTTAGGCTACTTCGTGACCTTTAGATGCCTGCCAAATCTGGAACCATTGTTCACGCGTCAGCGAAAGCTCTTTAGCCGCCACCGCAGCACGCACACGCTCAATATTACCAGAACCAATGATCGGTAATGGCTGGCATGGAAGCTTCAGTAACCAGGCATAAATCACCTGATCCAAACCGGCGCCGCCTAGTTCTTCACTGATATTGCCCAGCACCGTGCGCAACCGGTGAGCCTGCTCGGTTTCGGCAGTGAAAATCTGTCCTCCACCCAGTGCAGACCAGATCATCGGACGAATACGCTTCATCTGCATTTGATCGAGAGTGCCGTCATGCAGAGCAAACAGATTGATCGGGTTCACTTCCACCTGATTGGTCACCAGCGGGAAATCCAGACGCGATTGCAGCAGATCAAACTGATAAGGAGTGAAATTTGAGACGCCGAAGTGACGAACCTTACCGCAGGCTTTTAATTGCTGGAAGGTCTGCGCGACTTCATCGGCATTCATCAGCGGATCAGGACGATGGATCAGCAACAAGTCCAGATAATCGGTATGTATATTCCGCAGCGAGTTTTCAACAGAAGCAAGGATATGCGCTGCCGAGGTATCGTAATGCTTCACTGTGCGCTGCGGATATTTATCCGATAACAGCTTGATATCGCATTTCGTGACGATTTCGATCTGCTGGCGTAATGCCGGCTCCAGCGCTAATGCTTCACCAAACAGCTGCTCACAGCTGTAATTACCGTAGATATCGGCATGATCGACAGAGCTGATCCCCAAATCCAGATGCTGTTTGAGAAAATCCAGAATTTGCGACGGCGACATTTTCCAGTCTGCTAACCGCCAATACCCCTGAATAAACTCCGATAACTGAAAACCGCCTGGTACTGCATCGACACGAGAAATCATGATTGTTACCCATAACATATAAGTTCAGGGCACCTATCCTAAAAAGATAATGACCAGACCACAGCAAATTTCCGCAGTCTGGTCATGTTTTTATGAAGATCGCCACAAGGCAGAAAAATATTAAGAACTCGGTTTTACCAGATAAGGCTTAAATGCATCGGAATAGGTTGCTTTAAAGCCGGTATCGGTTTTACTGACCAGATACACCGCCAGATTATTCTCTTGTGCAAACGCCAGTGCTTTTTCCGGCCCCATAACCATCAGCGCAGTATCCAAACCGTCTGCTTCCAGCGCCGTCGAAGCAATGACGGTGGCAGAAACCAGATCATGCGTAATGGGTTTGCCGGTAACCGGGTCGATGATATGGGAGTAGCGTTTTCCATCTATCTTAAAATAGTTACGGTAACTGCCGGATGTACTGACAGCTCGGCCATCTGGTCTGACAATCGCCTGAACATCTTCGATTTCGTCAGTCGGTTTCTGAATTGCCAGTTTCCAGGGATCCCCTTTGGCATTCAGACCTCGGCTGCGGGAAGCTCCGGCAATCTCAACCAAATAATTGTGTACCCCTTTTGATTCAAGAAACTCGGCTACTTTATCAGCACCAAAGCCTTCGCCCACGGTAGAGAGATCGACATACAGCTCCGGAACATCTTTGCGTAATGTGGCATGATCTGCGCTAACCTCAACATGCAAACGATCGATACCGACCCGTTTACGCGCAGCCGCAATCTGTTGGTCGGTAGGCGTTTTAATCGGCCGTTTATCCGGCCCGAAACCCCATAAATTGACCAATGGCCCAACCGTTACATCCAGCACGCCGTGAGTTCGTTCACCTGTTCGTACTGCGCTGATCACGATATCGGCCATATCCTGGGAGACCGGAAATGGTTTTAAAGAGGTCGATTGATTGAATTTTGATAATGAAGAATTCGGATCATAAGTGGAAATTTCATCATTGTAGTGTTTCAGTAGAGCATCGACCTCAGACTGCAAAGCAGCTTGCCCCCCGGGAAAATCACCAACCACTTTGACACCATAAAACGTCCCCATCGTGCGGCCATGGATCTCTAACATCGGATTTTCTGAAGCCTGATTTTCACATCCCAGTAATACAGACAACGCGACAGCCACAATTCCGACTTTATTCCACAGCATATCAACTTCTCCTGCCATTACCGGAGCTTAGTGTCCGGCACATTTTGTTGAATCAGGCAGTTGCTCTCCCCTCGCCAGCCATTCTGCCGGAGTGTAGGTATGCAACGCCAACGCATGAATACTATGTTGCAAAGCCTCTGCCAACAATGAATTTACCCGACGATGTCGAGCAACCAGTCGTTCTCCCTCGAAAATCGAGCTCACCACTACGACTTTAAAATGACTTTCAGCATCCGGCCCGCTTGAGCGATGCAAATAGCTTTCGTTGATTACTGACAACCAGTCTGGTTTCAGCCCGTCTTGTAAGGTTTGCTCGATATATGTTTGCATCGACATATTTTTATTCCTCATCACTATTCTGGCCGACAGCATAACGATTAAGTAATGACATACAACCCGGAGAAATGCAGGGTTAATAGAGAAAATATGTTCATATTTACATCATGTAAAAAAGAACACATTGCCGGAAAAAATCAGCGGTGCCATGTTTAGTCTGTTCTTTTCTCCACAGGAGTTAATCATGGCAAGCAAGAAAGTGAAATCAGGTCATCCACTGGATAACAAGACAATTGATACACACAATAAGAGCGATTACCGCCATTGGTGCAAAGAGCTCGGCTGCACAGATCGCGAACTGGCCGCCGCGATTCGTGCCGTCGGCGGAACAGGTTCTGCAGTACGGGAATATATTGAATCACATCATTAATCAGCACGCTGACAAGCTATTAACAAATAGTAATTATCCTCCGGCAAAGCCGGGGGATCCCCCAGGGCGAACGCATGAGTGTCTAGTTTTTGAGCGATACGGATAATCCGGCAATCAGCACCTTCTCCAAGTGTTCTGTTTTCATCCAGCATCGCTTCTGTTTGCCAACAATACTGAGCTTGGTTGGTTCCGCTCTGAGCATGTTCAGGGCTAGATGTCGCAAGCAGGCCAAGTTTTCCGCTGCGTGATCTTTGTATATCTGACAGGCATCTTCTTGCATGCTCACATCTAACACCCAGTGCATCGATTCTATGGCCCAGTGTTCCCGGACCGCGCTGGCTACTTGTTCTGCACTCATGATTCTCGAGCTGATGTAGTAGCGATACTCCATGCTGACGGGTTTACCCTTCTCTGTCCGAAAGCTGGTTATCATCGCGAGCGTTTTGAGTCCTTTCCAGCGAGAAAAATTGCCTTCCAGTGTGCTCGCATCAAGGACCTGACACAGGCGAGACTCTATACGACCATGCTGTTTTTCAGTCTGTAATGCCTCCAGCGAGGAGGCATCGTTGCGTAAGGCGCTGAAGGCCTGCTGGACCGCTTTGGACAAATTGCCCTGATTGCCTTTTACTGCCAGTAGGTAGTCACCCTTCTGCTCAATGATGGTCTTGGCAATCTTGGTTTGGCAGGCCATGGCATCGATTGAAACGAGTGCTCCTTGCAGATCCAGCAGTTGCAATAGCTCGGGGATCGCCGTGA
>SSEX01000038.1 GCA_008015085.1 Tolumonas sp.
AAATATACCTCTAACGGTGAACTCTATAATCAGGAAGATATTTCTGCAGCACATAAAAATCTGCCTCTACCCAGTTATCTGCGGGTGACTAATCTCGATAATGGCCGACGGCTGATCGTCCGGGTCAATGATCGCGGCCCTTTTCACGGCGATCGGATCCTGGATCTGTCGCATGGTGCAGCCAGCCGGCTTGGCATCGTCGGAGCGGGCACGGCGAAAGTGCATGTTGAACTGATCCACCCGGCCAAACCAGCTAATGCAGCACAGATCATTGCCCAGCATGAATCACGAACAATACGGGTGTTGGCCACCAACAATCTGAAGAAAGCCAAGCAAGTCGCTTCTGATGTTGAACGCCGCTATGGTGTTCCACCCCGAGTGGTTGCGATGAACAGTATGTATAAGCTACATTTAGGCCCCATGGAAAAACCTCAGGCAGAGCGACTCTTGTCCAGATTAAAAGGATCTGGTTTCGGCAGTGCGTTTTTTCTTAACTGACCAAACCCCAGATAACAGGGACAGACATGCGTTTTTCAGCTAATAAATTTCAGTTTTTACGTATCAGCCAGATTTTTCTGATGGCGTTGCTGTTTACTGCCTGCACCTCTCAGGAAGAGGTCAGCTACCGTCTGCGTCCGACCAAAACCACTGTACATACCGAAGACATGGGTGGTTACTCTGGTTTTCAGTTCAAAGTATATGCCGGCCCCATCGTGAATGATGAAGAATATGCCCAGAAGACCCCCCGGCAACGTCGTAAAATGGGATTACTCTCTCCGGTTTATGAGGCACCGAGTGTAAAGGGTAACAGCGGCTATGAAATTGATGGCAAATACTACCCAATCTGGAAAGATATCAAGGAGTATACCGCCGAGGGGCTGGCTTCATGGTATGGCCCCGGCTTTCATGGTCGCCTGACTGCTAATGGGGAAGTTTACAACCAATATGCTATTTCAGCTGCGCATAAGAGTCTGCCACTGCCCAGCTATATCCATGTGACCAATCTGGAGAATGGCCGTACACTGGTAGTCCGGGTCAATGATCGGGGGCCTTTTGTCGGCGATCGGCTGCTGGACCTTTCCTATGGCGCTGCCGCCCGGTTAGGGCTGGTCGAAAATGGTGTAGTCAGAGTTAAAATTGAACTCATCAATACCGGTTCTCCACTGCTGCTCTCGGCCAGAAATTAATCCTGAAAGGATAAAAAATCGCCATTTCTGCCTTTTTGTGCCAGTTTTGACTGCCCCCTCCGGTTGTGTTTTGTTATAGTGGCCGCGATTTAAAATGGCAATGTCAGATCATACAGGTCTGACTTCCTCCGGATAGATAAGGATCATGAAGTTGAAACTGGCGAAACTTGTTCTGTTGACAGCCGCATTCAGTTTTAGTGCTGCCACCTTCGCAGAAACTGCAACCCCGACCCCAACCCCAAACGCGGTGCCAACGCCTGATCCTAAACCGATGCCGGCGCAAGCACCTGTTGCCCTGCCGAGTCCTCCGGTTATTGCTGCCAAAGCCTATTTGCTGATGGACTATAACAGTGGCCAGATCCTGATTGGTGAAAACACCGAAGAGCGTCTGCCGCCAGCCAGTCTGACTAAGATGATGACCTCGTATGTCATCGGCCAGGAACTGAAATCAGGCCGTATCAAACCGACGGATATGGTAACTATCAGTCAGAATGCCTGGGCTAAAAACTATGGCGACTCTTCCAAGATGTTCATCGAAGTGGGCAAACAGGTCAGTGTGGATAACCTGAATAAAGGGATCATTATCCAGTCTGGTAACGACGCCTGTATTGCCATGGCTGAACATATTGCGGGATCTGAAGATTCTTTTGCCAGCCTGATGAATCAGTGGGCTGACAAGCTGGGCATGAAAGATACTCATTTCATGAATTCGCATGGTTTGTATAACCCGGATCACTATTCGACAGCACACGACATGGCCCGTCTCGGTCAGGCACTGATCCGCGATCTGCCGAACGAATACGCCATCTATTCTCAGAAAGATTTCACCTTCAACGGCATTACCCAGCACAACCGTAACCGTCTGCTGTGGGACAAAACACTGGTAGTGGATGGCATCAAGACCGGCCACGTCAGCGAAGTCGGTTATAACCTGGTAGCGTCTGCTACAGGTCCGGAAGGCATGCGTCTGATTTCGGTGATCATTGGATCTAACAGCGAACAGCAACGTGCCGAAGAAAGCAAAAAACTGCTGACTTACGGTTTCCGCTTCTATCAGAACATTCAGCCATATAAGCAAGGTGCTGAGCTGGCTAAACAGCGTATCTGGATGGGTGATAAGAGCGAAATCAGTCTGGGCACTGATCGTGACATCAACCTATTGGCACCACGAGGTTCTGCTGCCAAACTGAAAGCTGACTTCCAACTGACACGTGAACTGCGCGCCCCAATCAAACAGGGTGAGACTGTCGGTACTATTTTCTTGCGCATAGACGGTAAAGATGTGGCACAGTATCCGCTGGTCGCACTGAATACTGTTGAAGAAGGCGGGATATTCAGTCGCCTGTGGGATTATCTGGTTCTGCTGTTCCAGCAGCTGTTCGGCTAACAGACGAGCGTTAACCCGTTTCCCTGAAGGCCCGCTAAAAACGGGCCTTCTTTGTTTTCACTTACAAGCTTGAGGTCAGAATATGGGCTTGAATACCAAATTTGATGAGTTGCTGGATTTCCCCTGCCAGTTCCCGTTTAAAGTGCTGGGCGTGGCAGATGATGCTCTGGCTGATCAGGTGATCGCTGTATTACAGCAGCATGCGCCCGGCGACTATAGCCCAAGTATTAAACCCAGCAGCAAAGGCAATTACCTGTCTGTCACCGTGACCGTCACGGCAACAAGCAAAGAGCATCTGGAAACCATGTATTCAGCGCTGGGTCAGATCGAACTGGTCAGGGTTGTGCTTTAACACTATAAATGTTGTGTCTATACACAGCATAAGTCGCTGGTATTTGCCAGCGACCTCATTATAATGAAGCAAAATTGCAACATTACGGAAACAATTTTGCAGCATCCATCTTTGATTGTCCGGCGGCTTGGCGTTCAGTCCTACGAAACGATCTGGCATGCCATGCAAAACTTCACCAATCAGCGGAATGCTGAAACGCCTGATGAGATCTGGCTGGTCGAACATCATCCTGTTTATACGCAAGGACAAGCCGGCAAACCGGAGCACCTGTTACACGCAACTTCTATACCGGTAGTACAAAGTGATCGGGGCGGACAGGTTACTTATCACGGGCCGGGGCAACTCGTTTTTTATCCGTTACTGGATGTTCGCCGCTTAGGTATTGGTGTGCGCGAACTCGTTACCGCGCTGGAACAATCCGTTATCCAATTGTTAGCAAGTTACCACATTGATGCTGAGGCCAAAGCCGATGCGCCGGGCGTTTATGTTAACAATGCCAAAATTGCCTCATTAGGCTTACGAATTCGCCATGGCCGTTCATTTCATGGCCTGGCACTCAATGTGGCAATGGATCTGACTCCATTTCAGCACATTAATCCTTGCGGCTATGCCGGTCTGGCAATGACGCAATGCAGTAGTCTGGGTGGCCCCGCAACCGTGGCTGAAGCAGCAGAGGGTTTGCTGCAAACATTTACCCGGCAGTTAGGGATCTCTCAGTGGCAGGATGGCGAAGCGGTCATTTATGCCCCCGTTTGCGAGGAAACTCATGTCTAAACCCATTACGGTTCAACCCGGCGTGCAATTACGCGATGCCGATAAAATGGCACTGATTCCGGTAAAATTCATGCCGGAAGATGAAGGTGAGCAATTGAAAAAACCTGACTGGATGCGTATTCGTCTGCCTAAGACAGACGAAAAGATCCAGCACGTCAAAAACATCATGCGGAAAAATAATCTGCATTCCGTCTGCGAAGAAGCCTCCTGCCCGAATTTGTCAGAATGTTTTAACCATGGCACCGCGACTTTCATGATCCTCGGGGCAATCTGCACCCGTCGCTGCCCGTTCTGCGATGTGGCCCATGGTAAACAACTGGCACCAGATGCTGACGAACCGAAAAAACTGGCCAACACCATTCGTGAAATGGCGCTGAAATACGTTGTGATTACCTCGGTAGATCGCGATGACCTGCGTGATGGCGGCGCTCAGCATTTTGCAGATTGTATCCGCGAAATTCGTCTGGCCTCACCAACCACCCGGATTGAAACCCTGACTCCGGATTTCCGTGGGCGTATGGATAAAGCGCTGGATGTTTTCCGTGAAATACCACCCGATGTTTTCAACCATAACCTGGAAACGGCACCGCGTCTTTACAGCATGGCCCGTCCCGGCGCAGATTACGCCTGGTCACTGAAATTGCTGCAAAAGATGAAAGAGTTGCACCCGGATCTGCCGACCAAATCCGGTCTGATGATGGGGCTCGGTGAAACGAACGAAGAGATCGTGCAGGTGCTTAAAGATCTGCGCGCCCACGGCGTCACTATGCTGACCTTAGGCCAGTACCTGCAACCCAGCCGTCATCACCTGCCGGTAAAACGTTATGTCCCGCCACAGGAATTTGATGAACTGAAGCAGATCGCACTGGATCTGGGTTTCACTCATGCGGCCTGCGGCCCGTTTGTCCGCTCATCTTACCACGCTGACTTGCAGGCTCAGGGTAAGGAAGTTAAATAATTACCACACGTCAGTATCTTCATATGGATACTGACGTTCTTACTCCCTCGTGTATTTCCGGTTTCGATCCAGTATTATAGTTCTGTTTTCCTTTCGCTTTTTGGGAATATTCAGGTTTGCTGACTCGTTATCTTAAATTCATCTCAACCCTGTTTACCCCCCGGCGATGGCAGATCCTCCGCCGGGTTGTGCTCAGTGTTTTGATCATACTATTTTTGCTGCTATGGTTTGCCAATCAGATCATCAGCCACGAACGGCAGTACACCTATGATGATGTAGAAAAGGTACCCTACAATAAAGTGGCCGTCGTGCTGGGCACGTCGAAATACCTGACCAGCGGCGGATTGAATCAGTATTTCCAGAATCGGATTGATGCCACAGTCGCGCTCTGGTTCAGCGGAAAAATAAAACAGATCATTGTGTCCGGCGACAATGCCCACATGAGTTATAACGAACCGCGCGAAATGCGCCGCGAGTTGCTAAAGCGAGGTATTCCGGCCAGCGCGATTTACAGTGATTATGCCGGTTTCCGCACGCTGGATTCTATCTTGCGGGCTCACGGTGTCTTCGGGCAGACGCGCTTCACCGTGGTGTCTCAGCGTTTTCAAAATGAACGGGCCATCTTTCTGGCACGCCACAATGAATTGGACGTTATTGGATTCAACGCGCCGGATGTGGATGCCTACACCGGATTCAAAACACGTTTCAGAGAGTTTTTTGCCCGTTTATGGTGCCTGGTTGATGTTTATATCTGGGAACGCCAGCCCCGCTTCATGGGTGAACAAATTGAAGTGGAATAAATACTGAAAAAAGGGTATTGATACTCACGTCTAATGATGTATTCCGAGTATAAGTAATGCCACAACCCACGCTCGATCAAGCCTGGCTACAAATTGCTGTAGGACTTTCCACCTCGATGCCCGGCGAACTGCAATACCAGCGGCTGGTGCAGGCGATCTGCGATGTATTACCCTGCGATGCAGTGTCGCTAATGCAATTGAATGAGGGCGAACTGGTGCCGGTTGCCGCTATGGGGCTGGCACCGGAACTGATTGGCCAGCGCTTTTTGCCCGCAGAGCATCCGCGTCTGCAGACTATTCTGCAATCCCGCGATCCTGTGCGTTTTCCGGCTGACGCGGAAATGGCTGATCCGTTTGACGGCTGGCTGGCCATCGACCGTGAACGCACCGCCGATGTACATTCCTGTATGGGCTGCAGCCTGTATGTTGATCATCAGCTGGTCGGTGTACTGACGCTGGATGCGCTGGCTCCAGGGCGCTTTGATGACGTCGATGATATGACGGTTGCAGCGTTTGCCGCTTTAGCGGCCGCCACACTGCGTAATGTTGCCCTACTCCGTGCGTTAGAACACAGCAGAGCCCAGCAGCAAGAGTTGGCGCAAGAGCTGGTACGTGATGCTCGCCGTCGGGAAGGTGAATTGATCGGCAACAGCCCGCAGATGCGTAAGCTGCGTGAAGAAATCGATACCGTTGCCAACACCGATCTGGCAGTACTGATCACCGGCGAAACCGGCACAGGTAAAGAGCTGGTCGCACGCACACTGCATGCCCGTTCCCACCGCAGTGAACAGGCTCTGGTTCATGTCAATTGCGCTGCGCTGCCGGAGCAGATCGCTGAAAGTGAGCTGTTTGGTCATGTCAAAGGGGCATTTACCGGAGCAACCAGTCATCGTGCCGGCAAATTTGAACTGGCAGATGGCGGTACCCTGTTTCTCGATGAAATTGGTGAGCTGCCTTTAAGTCTGCAAGCCAAATTATTGCGTGCCTTGCAGCAAGGTGAGATCCAGCGGGTGGGTTCCGATAAACTACTCCGGGTTAATGTGCGACTGATAGCCGCCACTAACCGGGATCTGGAGCAGGAGGTCGCAGATGGCCGTTTCCGCAGCGATCTTTTCCATCGGCTGAAAGTCTACCCAATCCATGTTCCGCCACTTCGTGAACATAAAGCGGATCTGGATACCCTGAGCAGCTATTTTCTGGATCAGGCCAGAATGCGGCTGGGATTACGTCAGATCGGCCTGCATCCTCATGCTTTGCTGGCGATGCAAACTTATGACTGGCCGGGAAACGTGCGTGAACTCGAACATTTGCTCATGCGGGCAAGTCTCAAAACCACCCGCAATCAGCAAAGCAGGCCATTGATTCTGGCTGAACATCTGGATCTTCCTGTCATGGAATTACCAGCAGACAATCCGGAACTCATCGCAAATCAGGCTACGGCTGCAACGTACAGGGTTATCGAAACCGGATTACGGGAAGCTGTCGATGCGTTTCAGAAATCGTTGGTCCTGCAGATCCTTCAGGAGAATGACAGGAACTGGTCTGCTGCAGCTCGACAGTTAAAAACCGACCGGGCTAATCTTAATCGCCTGGCTATACGGCTAGGCATAAAAGATTGATATTGTTCATATAATAAACATAGTGAAACTGACGGCCTCATCATGCTCTGTTTGTGAGATTGGCTAAACAGCACCAGACTGTTAAACTGCATTAACTTAAATGTAAAAAGGCAAACTGCGCCGAAAGGGCAGGACGCAAAGCTTCCGGTCTAAAATCAGATAAATTTCTGATCATGATAGCGGAGTTGCCATCTATCATTATGTGTAGGCGCTACCTGTTTGTAGCCATTGCCTGCACACCTAAGTCTCATTTAGAGAGTCAAATGGCAATATTTGTGCGTCTGTTCAGCGGTATTTTAATCATCTGAATGGGGTCTCCGGTTTTGCTGTCATTAAAACATATCAAGCTATCAACCCGTACAGCACTGTTGTTTGGTGGTGGTTTACTGATGATCCTGGGTCTGAGCATTCTGCTGACCTGGTTCTTTTTTCTGCGTGAAATTAATGCGCTGGAACTCAAAGCCACTACAGAAACAAACCGGCAGGCTCATCAGGCTATTTTGCTGAAACTAAGCGATATGGCGCAGCGTAGCGGAGACTGGGCTTTCTGGGATGAAACCTATAAATTAGTGACCGAAGGTGATCCTGATTATCATGAGCGGAATCTCAATACTGATTCGTTAAAAATTAACGATCTGAATGTGATGATCTTTTTATCCCGCACTGGTGAAGTGATCGATAGCGCTCAGTTAAATACAGCAAAAGATCATTCAGAACCTGTCGATCCTGCTCTTCTTAATGAACTGCTGTCTGAAAAAGTAATCGGACGACAGTTCCAACGCTTATTACATACCGAACATCCTGAGCTTAAACCTCTCTCAGGCATCGTCTCCTTATGGGGTGATCCGATGCTGCTCTCCCTTACTCCTGTAACATCCGGCAATATGGACTCCAAAGTTGGTGGCTGGATGATTTGGCTGAAACGGGTGCATGAATTTTTCCCACAGCGTTACAACAAAATTTTATCCGGCAAGGCAACCTTGCTAAATACTACTCCGGGGATATTGCCGGAACAGGTAAACAACGAGCTGCAGCAGCAGAAAGCAACTTATGCCAGCATATTAACTGATAACGACATCTCGGTTTTCAGTGTTTTTCCTGATATTAATCAGCAACCTGCCGCATTCATAAAAATCACGGCACCAAGAGACTATTACCACAGCAGTCTTGAAGCTCTATCGATATTAGCGTTTTCATGTGTGCTTGGCGGCATACTGATAAGCTTACTGTTCTTTCGCGAATTGCGTCGTAATCTGGGCACCCGCCTGCATGCTCTGGAAGATGGCCTGAAACGACTGGCACAGAACGATTATTCTCAGCCGTTGAGTCAGGATAATGTCCAGGATGAAATATCTATGGTCAGCCAGGTGGTCAATAAATTACTCTCGACCAAGCTGGCAGATAATGATGCCCTGGAAGAAGTTGAAAATAAGTTTTATGCCGTCTATGAAAATGCCAGTCAGCCGATGCTGATCACCCATGAAAAACGAGTTCTGAGTGCCAACCAGGCAGCCGCCAATATGCTTGGTTATGACAGTATGGGCGACTTGATCGGGCGGCATATGGATAATCTGCTGCATGTCGCAGGTAAGCAAGATTCCGGCAGTGATCTGTTCTATCAGCGGATTACGGCGAAAGAGTACAAGTTTGAATGGGATATCGTAGGGCATTTAGGCTGGCTGGTGCCTTGTGAACTCGACATCACACCGATTGATCATCATGGTGCCCAGGCATTACTGGTCTGCATGAATGATATTTCTGAACGCCGGCTACATGAGAACAAAATCCGCCGGCTGGTCTTTAATGACACGTTAACCGGCTTGCTGAATCGCTATGCACTGATCCAGCGCATGGAACCCATACTGAAACAACTGACAGACGGGCATCGGTTTGCCCTGTTGTATATCAATTTAGATCGCTTCCGGGCCATCAACGATACGTTCGGTCATGAAATCGGCGATGGCGTCATCAAATCAGTTGCACTACGTTTAGGTATCGAATGCGATACCTGTAGCATGAGCACGCTGGCCCGCATTGCAGGTGACGAATTTGTGGTTTTTATTCCTGAAATCGCCACCCCTTATCAACCCGTACGGCTGGCTCATGAACTACAGAAACTACTCCTGCAACCGCTGATTATTGATGGCGTTTCATTGGAAATTTCCACCACCATCAGTGTCATTATCGGTGGCATGGAATATACGACAGTGGAAGATGTGCTGCGTTGCGCTGACTTTGCCATGAGCAAAGCGAAGAAACAAAGTAAGCGTATTCAGATCTTTAGCCATCGGATGTATCTGGAAGCTCTGGAGACCCTCGCGATCCAACGCGATCTGCCCTCTGCTATCCGTAATGGCCAAATCACACCGGTCTTCCAGCCGATTGTTTCCTGCTCCAAAGGTGAAATTATCGGTTTTGAAGCGTTAGCCCGCTGGCAGCATGATGAATTAGGTCCGATTTCCCCTGCCCGCTTTATCCCAATGGCTGAAGAAAGTAACCTGATTGTCGAATTGGGTGAACAGATGCTGATACAAGCGTGCCAGTTCGTGCAACAGCTGAATCATATGCGCACCGTGCAAGGACAATCGGCTTTGTCTGTGCATGTGAATTTCTCAGCGCACCACTTCTCCAGCTCCAGTTTATTAGCCAACTTGCGGCATATTCTCGACGAAACATCGCTCAACCCTCAGCATCTGGTAATTGAAATAACCGAAAGCATGTTGATTGAACGCCCCGTGGAATCTGTACGCCGGATGGAACAGATCAAGCAACTGGGAGTTAAGCTGGCACTGGATGATTTTGGGACTGGTTATTCCGCCCTGAATACCTTATGTCAGTACCCGCTGGATATTGTGAAATTAGATCGAAGTTTTATTCTGCGACTAATGGATGGAAAACAAGGCGAGGTACTGGTGCGCGCCATTATAAACATGGCTAAAGATCTTGAACTGGATATGGTCGCCGAAGGCGTTGAAACCTATGAACAGTTGCAAAAAATCAAAGCACTGGGTGTAAGCGAGATTCAAGGGTTCTACTACTACCGGCCTATGCCAGCAGCCAATGTTTTTGCGTTGTTTGACTGTGATGAGGTTGCACAAAAATATCACTAAAAACAAAGAACCCCGCCGAAGCAGGGTTCCTTATCGTCACTTATTGCCAATCATATCATAAAGGTGATACCGGCGATTCAGCATTTGTCCGCCATCTCCGGTGAGCTGGATCCCGCTCACCAGAGATGGCGGACAAATGCTGAATCGCCGGTATCACCTTTATGATATGATTGGCAATAAGTGACGATAAGGAACCCTGCTTCGGCGGGGTTCT
>SSEX01000043.1 GCA_008015085.1 Tolumonas sp.
AAACTATCAGGGTATTAGACCGGCTCCTGGCTATCCTGCCTGCCCGGAACATACCGAGAAAGGGACAATCTGGTCACTGCTACAGGTTGAACAGAATATCGGTATGAAACTGACTGATTCGTTTGCGATGTGGCCGGTAGCAGCCGTGTCAGGTTTCTATTTCAGCCATCCTGACAGCAAATATTTCGCAGTTGCGGGTATTCAGAAAGATCAGGTTGAGGATTATGCAGTTCGTAAAGGCATATCACTGGAAGAAGCCGAACGCTGGCTGGGGCCGAACCTCGGATATTCCGCGGATTGATAAAGCGATAGTTCGAGATATAACAAGGCTCCTCAGGAGCCTTGTTTGTTTTTTAGGCAAAACGTGAGCTAAGCTTAAGCATAGATCACAAGAACAGGAATTTTTCTGCAAAGGAGCCAGATGTAGCATTGAACTATAGTAACAAGCTGGATAATCTACGACGATTGGCAGAGGGTAACTTCTATTTACATGATGAATAATAAAGGATAGCTGGTATGCAAAAGAATACGTTGATTGTTGTTGAACAGGCGGTAGATAAGTGCCTGGATCTTGATTTAACCAAATTTAATCAGATTGAAATCATAGTTAGTGCAAGCCAGAAAACTATGCCTGTTGAATTTGTAAAAGAGTTACTGCGCATTCAATATCAAAGTGGTTCACCTATTGAACTGCTCACCACTAAAGGTTCTGGTGGCCATCATGTAGAAATGTATCTTGCATGGTTACTTGGTCGTCATATCGAGAAAAATCCAGAGTCTAATATTACAGTGATTGCCAGCGATATCGATGCGGATGCTCTGCTGGATACTTGTATTGATGAAGAATATCACGATCGTATCTGCATCATTCAGGATGGATCACTGCCAGCCGCTGCTAAAGATGAAATGAAACTGGAAAAGGCACCGACTAAGAAAGCTGCAGCAGTAGACGCACCAGAAGAAAAAGTGAAACAAGCTGATAATAAGCTGATTTCTAAACTGATGGAGCGCAAAGATATTCTGGAAGCTCGTCACCCAATCACTGGTGAACCTCTGCCAGAGCCGCTGCACAAATAAATTTACTGGTGTTATATATCGACACAGATATGAACACTTCGCATGACAAACGCCAACGCATTCAGGATGCGCTGGCGTATTTTTTTTCTCACCCGTTACCAGAGTCTGAGTTCCGGTGTCAGCTGGCTTCAGTGGCTGATGTTCCGGCCTTACTGCATCTTGAGCGTTATTGCTTTAATCCCTATCTGGCGTTTGGTCGTCGTCGCTGGCGCTATCTTATCGCTAAATCATCCTGCATTACGGTAGTGATCTACCATCAGCAAACATTGGTTGCTTATCTTTGCCTGCTACCGCATCGGGGGTGGAAAGGGCTTGAGATCAGAGCTGTTGCGGTACATTGGTTACACCGCAATAAAGGCATTGGGTCATGGCTGCTTGCACTGGCAATATCGTTAGCTCGTCAGTGGCATATGAAACATCTTTACCTTTCGGTTGACTGTGAAAATGAGCAGGCAAGAAATATGTATAAGCAGCTTGGTTTTTGTGTTTCTGCTTTGCTAGCTGATTATTACGGTCTGGATCGACATGGTCATAGGATGAGGCTTAGCTTTCGGGAATAGGTTGGCTGGTTCGTAGAATGACCAGATGAGGGCTTGAGCTTGATACTAACTATCAGATTCAGCACTCATCACTACGGAGTCATTTTATGAAAGTTGCCATCATTGGTGCTGGAAGCACCGTATTCATGCGAAATATTGTTCGTGATTTATTACAGCAACCAGCACTGACATCAATACATATCGCATTACAGGATATAGACAGTAAGCGCCTTAAGGAATCTCAGCTGGTTGCTCACCAGATCATTTCAGCCTTAAAGGTGCCAGCGATGATCAGTGTGAGTATGGATCGCCGGGATGTTTTACATGGGGCTGATGTCGTTATCACCATGTTTCAGGTTGGGGGATACAAACCTTCCACCGTAGTTGATTTTGATATTCCGAAAAAATACGGCTTACGGCAGACCATTGCCGATACGTTGGGTATCGGAGGGATCATGCGCGGTTTACGTACCGTTCCGGTGCTGGTGGATATTGCTCGTGAAATGCGGGAGTTGTGTCCGAAGGCTCTATTAATGAACTATGTTAATCCCATGGCGATTTTGAGTCTGGCTGTGCAACGGATGGTACCGGAGATCCAGTATGTCGGATTGTGTCATTCGGTTCAGGGCACAGCTGAGGAATTGGCGAAAGATCTCGGAGTTGAAGCTGCAAATCTGGTTTATACCTGTGCAGGCATCAATCATATGGCGTTCTATCATAAATTTGCACAGCGATTACCGGATGGAACCACGGAGGATTTATACCCTCGGCTTAAAATGCTGGCATTGGAAGGGGCGGTACCGGATGGTAACCGTGTCCGTTATGAGATCCTTCGAAAGTTTGGCTATTTTGTGACTGAATCCAGCGAACATTTTTCAGAATATACTCCTTGGTTTATCAAGCGGGATCGCCCTGATTTAATTGAAAAATTCAATATCCCGCTGGATGAGTATCCTCGTCGCTGTGAGCGGCAAATGGCCGACTGGGCTGAAGAGCTGAAGCGCATTGAAACGCAGCATGAAATTGAAATTAAGCAAAGCCGGGAATATGCCGCATCTATCATTAATTCTCTGGCAACAGGGGAACCATCAGTCATTTATGGCAATGTGTTAAACAAAGGTCTGATTGATAATTTACCTGCCGATTGTGCTGTCGAAGTCGCTTGTCTGGTAGATCATAATGGTGTTCAGCCAGTCAAGTTTGGGACGGTGCATCCGCAACTGGCGGCACTGATACGCACCAACATCAATGTGCAACAACTGACGGTTGAAGCATTAATTACTGAAAATCCGGAATACATTTATCATGCAGCATATCTTGACCCACATACCAGCGCAGAGCTGGATTTAGATCAGATCCATGATTTGGTTGACGACTTACGTCTGGCTCATGGCGACTGGTTACCTGAATTTGCTCGTATGTAGAGCTTCAGAGACAGCGTCATGCTGTCTCTTTTTCTAAATGTGCAAGCAGGTATTCCGTATTACTGCGCGTATTCAGGCGGTATTGGTTTGGTGTAATACCGACCTGTTTATGAAAAGATTCATAAAACCGGCTTGTGGCACTAAAACCGGTGGTCAGTGAAATATCCAAAATTGAACGATTGGTTTCAGCCAGCAAAGCCCGGGCATGGTTTACTTTCATCATGGTGATATGCTCTTTGATGGAGTAGCCCATGACTTGTTTAAATAAATTCATCGCGTAGTTCGGGTGCAGCTGAATTTGTTCAGCCACATCATTTACCCGGATAGCCTCGTGGTAATGTTTGGCGATGAAACTCAGCATTGCCTGAATATAGCGGATCTTGCGTTCATTCATGTGCAGGCTGTGGAGCTTGCCTGGCTCGGTATGTAGTAATTCCTGCCAGCCACAGACGGCAACACGTTTCATCATCAGCACAATTTCTTCCTGCATCAGCTGATACAAACCATGCGAATTACTTTTACTGTCGTTGTGCCAGCGTAATACTTCATGGTGGCCAAATAGATCTTTTGTTGATGAAATGACAACGCTGCCATGTAAGATTTTATTGAGTAATAATTCATCAACGGGTAGTGCTAAGAAATGGGAAAGAGGAATATTGATGACGCCCATCTGTGTACAATTTTCGCACTCAATCAACCGGTGGGGGATCACTCCCCAGAATAACCCTATATGCCCTTCGGGCAGCTGGATCTGTTGATCGTTGATCAGATAGCGAACAGGGCCCCCAAATGGAATATTTACTTCTACCTGCCTGTGCCAGTGATAGCCCGGCATGTCACCGGGCTGACGGAACTCAACACTCAGTATTTCATCGGCTTTTTGCCAGGTTAATGGGCTGATTTCATTTGGATTCGTCATATTTGTCTCCTGATGAAATCACCATTCGGAACTAGCGGTTACCAGCCGATAGAATCTCATCAATTCGGGAAAGTTCTTTTGCACTGAGTTCTACACAATGTAATGCGGCAACAGCATCATCCAACTGACTTGTCTTGCTGGCACCGATCAATACTGACGTGATTGCAGGCTGACGCAGAATCCATTGCAGAGCCATTTGAGATAATTTTTGGCCACGCAGATAGGCGATATGATTCAGCTCAGTGATGATGTTGAGGCGAGCCTCTGTAATATCAGTTGGTTTCAGATATCGACCGTCTTTGGCTGCCCGCGAGTCTTCGGGAATACCGTTCAGATAACGATCTGTCAGCAAACCACCAGCCAGGGGAGAAAAAGCAATCCCGCCGATTTGTTCTTCACTCAGGACATCCAGAAGACCACTTTCGACCCAGCGCTCAAACATGGAATATTTGGGTTGATGAATGATGCAGGGAGTTCCCTGTGATTTCAGGATCTGGGATGCACGTTTTGTCAGCTCTGCCGGATAATTGGAAAGGCCGACATAGAGGGCTTTACCCTGACGGACAATCAGATCCAGTGCTGACATCGTTTCTTCCAGCGGTGTATTGGCATCAGGCCGGTGGTGATAGAAGATATCAACATAATCAAGCCCCATTCGTTGCAGGCTCTGATCCAAACTGGAAACCAGATATTTTTTGCTACCACCATCGCCATAAGGGCCGGCCCACATTGGATAGCCTGCCTTGGTTGAGATGATGAGTTCATCGCGTAGAGCGTTGAAATCCTGCTTCAGGATCTTGCCGAAATTTTCTTCTGCAGAACCTGGGGGCGGCCCATAATTATTGGCTAAATCGAAATGGGTGATTCCGCAATCAAAAGCATGCCGGATGAGTTGACGGGCGTTATCCTGAACCGCAGTATCCCCAAAGTTGTGCCATAAACCTAAGCTTATTCGTGGTAATTTCAACCCGCTTTGGCCACAACGGCGATAATGCATCTGGCTATAACGTTCTTCATTCGGTACATAATCCGGCATGCTTGCCTCCGCTTAATACATGTCTTCCGGTATCAGGCAGCTACCTCAAATGCTGCCCTGATCAGTCGTCGTGTATATTCCTCTTTTGGGTCATCCATCACTGTGATGGTATCGCCCATTTCGACCAAATCTCCGTGTCTCATCACCATAATACGGTGACATAATGCTCTGACGACGCGTAGATCATGGCTGATAAATAAGTAAGAAAGATTATGTTTTTGCTGTAACTGGCGTAGCAGCTGGATGATCTGATTTTGTACAGAGAGATCGAGTGCCGAGGTTGGTTCATCAAGCAAAATGAACTCGGGTTCCATTGCGATGGCTTTGGCGATCGCAATACGCTGGCGTTGTCCGCCTGAAAATTCATGAGGAAAACGATCCATGGCAAAGGGAGCTAAACCTGACTCCTGTAGTGCCTGAATGGCCCGCTGTTCTCTGTCTGTGGCATCAGTGCCGATGTTGTTGATGATCATTCCTTCCTGAATGATTTGCCGGACAGTCATGCGGGGATTGAGAGAGGAAAAAGGATCCTGAAACACAATCTGCATGCGTTTGCGCAGTGGACGCATCGCTTTACGGTCACGATCATGCAATGTGATACCGTCGTAAATCATTTCGCCTTCAGATTCAATCAGACGCAAAATGGCGTGACCCAGCGTCGTTTTGCCGGAGCCAGATTCACCGACAATCCCCAGCGTTTCGCCCTGACGCAGAGTCAGATCCAGCCCTTTGACGGCATGAAAGCGTTTTTCCGGGCGACGAAGCCAGCGGTTTGCGGTTTGTGTTACGAAGGAGACGTGAAGATTTTTCCCTTCGAGGATAACTGGGTTTTCAGCTGGTACGGCAGGTGCTGTTCCTTTAGGTTCAGAACTCAGCAAGTGCTGGGTATAAGGGTGAGATGGGGTAGTAAACAATGTTTCTGTCTGATTGTTTTCAACGACTTTTCCATGTTGCATGACATAGACCCAGTCAGCGTATTTGCGAACAATCGTCAGGTCGTGGGTGATTAGCAGGACACCCATATGAAATTTTTCCTGCAGCCTTTTCAGCAGATTCAGAATTTCGGCCTGTACGGTAACATCCAGCGCGGTGGTCGGTTCGTCCGCAATCAGTAGGTCAGGTTTATTCGCCAGCGCCATGGCAATCATCACTCGTTGGCGCTGGCCGCCGGACATCTGATGCGGATATTGATCAATCCGTTTTTCCGGATCAGGCAATTGCATCTCTTTGAGCAGTGAGAGTACCTGTGCACGGATTTCTTGTTTAGATATGGTTCGGTTATGCTCACGGATGATTTCGCCGATCTGTTCACCAACGGTATAAATCGGGTTCAGCGATGTCATCGGTTCCTGAAAGATCATGCCGATCTTTTTTCCACGAATTTTGCGCATCGCTTGTTCGTCATACTGGCTCATATCTTCGCCATGCAGGGTGATGCGGGTGTCTTTGCCGACAATCGCGCTTTTGGGCAGCAATTTCATCAATACGCGGGCAGAGATCGATTTGCCTGAACCGGATTCACCAACCAGCGCTACGGTTTGGCCCTTATAGATTTTGAAGGAGACATCCCGAACAGCCTGAGCTATACCACCTTCAGTTCTGAAATCGACCTGAATGTTTTCAGCATTTACTAATAGAGTTTGTTCACTCATCTTTAAATCCTCGCTTAACGACCTGAGTACGGATCGACCGCATCGCGCAGACCGTCACCGGCAGCGTTGAAAACCAAAACTGAAACCAGAATGAAACCGACAGGGGCCAGTAACCACGGATAAGAACCTAATACCTGATAATCTCGGGCCGCGTTCAGTAGTAACCCCAGGCTGATCATCGGTGGGCGAATACCTACACCAAGAAAACTCAGGAAGCTTTCAGTCAGAATGAACGTTGGGATCATGCCGGTTGCCACCACAATCACATGAGACATAACGTTTGGCAGAATGTGGTGCACGACGATGCGGCCATCAGATGCTCCGGCTGCAATGGCTGATTTCACATAGTCCATTTCTCGCAACACCAAGGCTTTACCTCGTACTTCTCGTGCCAGTTGTGCCCATTTCAGGCAGCCTAATAACAGCACGAACAGGACGAAGGTAGTCTGTGGTGAAACCGTCTTCGGCAAAATGGCAATAACAGACAGGTATAGTGGTAGTTCAGGGAATGCCAGCATCAGCTCAACCACGCGCTGGATCCACAAGTCCGCTTTACCTCCCAGATAACCCGATGTAATACCGACCAGACTACCGACTACGACGCAAATGGAGGTGATTAACCCAGCCATCAATAAGGTCACACCCATACCGTGGAAGATGCGGCTCAGCTCGTCTCGGCCCATGCCATCAGTGCCGAGCAGATAAACTTTCTGATTATCCTGTGCGGTGAACAGATGGGTATCAAAGGTCATTCCGAGGAAAGAATATTCCCAGCCCTTACTAAAAAATTGCAGGTAGACCTTTTTCTCTGTGTTCAGAACATATTTCGCTTCAAATGTCTCTGGATCAAAAGTGGTTTCATAAGGGTAAACAAAGGGGCGTAATGAGAACCCGTCCTCACTGAAAAAGTGGATACCTTGCGGCGGCAGATAAACATCTTCATTACTGCGTACTGCTGGGTCTTGAGGGGCAAAAAACGAAGCAAAAACAGAAAGGATCAGTAATGCCAAAATCAGCCACATCGAAATCAGAGCCAGTTTATTGCGTTTAAACCGGCGCCATACCAGCGCAAGATAGCGTTCATCGGTGCTCTTTGGCCGTTCGCGGGGATCCTGTTCCAGGATAATTTCAGGCAGCATAGTTTTCTCCATGACAAAATCCTCTTATCAGGACAGGCGAACCCGAGGGTCCAGCAGAGCCAAAGTAATATCAGCAATCAGGTTACCGATAACCAGTGTTGTGGCCAGAATGAGCATGAATGAGGCAACGACAAAGACGTCCTGATCCTGCATGGCCTGTACAATAAGGGGGCCGACGGTTGGCAAGGCAAAGACAATTGCGATTTCCAGCTCACCGGCAATCATGTAAGGCAGAGCAACTCCCTGGAACATGATCATAGGATGCAGCGCATTCGGGACGATATGGCGAAATAAAACCCGCATAGGGGAAAGCCCTTTAGCCCGGGCTGTTTCAACATATTGAGCCTGCATAACGTCCAGCATATTGGAGCGCATGACTCGCAGGTTTTGCGCCATGCCGCCGAAAATGGCAACCAGCAGAACTGGCCAGATATGAACAAGCAGATCGCCGAATTTCGCAATGCTCCATGGCGCCATGGTGTATTCGGGCGAAAATAGTGCGGCGACATGAGTTGATCCAAAATGAAAGACCAGCAGATAAAGCATGATCAACGCCAGAACAAAGCGGGGGGTTGTCATGCCGATAAATGCAAATACAGTCACGACAGTGTCGGCGATACTGTACTGGCGTGTCGCTACAAAAATGCCTAACAGAGTTCCAATCACCGTTGAACCGAAATGGCACATCAGAGCTATCAGCAAGGTCATGGGTAAGCGATCCAGAATCAGCTGACTAATAGGCTTGTTGTAGGTATATGAATCACCAAAGTCGCCTTTGGTTACAATGTTGCCAACCCAGCGAACATACTGCACAGGTAGTGGTGCATTCATACCGTGTTCTTCACGATACTTATCGGCCATTTGCTGTGCATCTTGCTCACTCATCCCTGACATAGTGATCGCCTGGCTTTTTACCTTATCTGCATAATCACCCGGCGGGATCTGGATCAGAAAGAAAGAGATCATGCTGAGGATGAGCAGTAAAGGGATTGCTGCCAGCAAACGCTTGATGATAAAACCGAACATAGTGCATTCCTTGTTGAAATCCGGTCACTACAGCCAGCTGTGACCGGATGAATAACGACAGCGTGTTGATTTACTGATTATTCAGGCAATTTGCCTGGCATCAGTTCTTCAACCGGCGCAGATTTCGGATCAATCCAGATACGCTCGCGCATGATTGAATCTTCAGCCCATTGGAAGCTCATGATTGGTGTTCCTGGTGGCACGTTTTTCAGACGTTTGTTCAGGATCAGCGCTCCCGGTACAGAAACCAGACCAACATGGTAAACATTCTCCGTAAATACTTTGTTGTATTTGTTGAGAATTTCCAGTTGCTTGCTCAATTCCGGTTCATGCTGGAACTGGTTGATCAGGCTCACCAGATCCTTTTCAAACGGCAGCAGATTTTGCGGCTTCTCTTTAGTGCCTTTATGCCAGTATGGTGTCTGGTCATGCACCGGAGCTAAAGCTTCAGCAAGCTGAATTGGCTGAATGTATTCGTTATCGTTGCGGCGAATGAAGAAATCATAAGCACTTGCTCCCAGAGCGGCATCAACCTGAGCACCTTGCATTGGGCGTGGGATCAGCTTAATGCCCACTTCACGCAGCATCGAAACCAGACCTTCCGACAATGAAGTTTCACCCGGACCGTCCGGCGTGATCATGGTAATTTCCAGATCTTTACCTTTCATTGGACCATCGGTCCAGTTAACGATGCCGTTACCATCGGTGTCTTTCAAACCAACGTCAGCCAGCAGATCTTTGGCCAGTTTGGGGTTGTAGCCGTAATAAACGACAGAACTGTCATTAAC
>SSEX01000163.1 GCA_008015085.1 Tolumonas sp.
ATACCCCAGTGGAACAGAAAGAAATTCCACAGTGGTTCGTCAAAATCACGGCCTACGCAGAAGAGCTGCTGAGCGATCTGGACAAGCTGGATGGCTGGCCAGAGATGGTGAAAACCATGCAGCGTAACTGGATCGGCCGCTCTGAAGGTCTGACCATGACATTCAGCGTGGAAAACAGCGATCAGACTTTCGATATCTACACAACCCGTCCGGACACCCTAATGGGCGTAACTTACGTGGCTGTCGCTGCTGCACATCCGCTGGCAAAACAGGCCGCAGAAAATAACGCTGCACTGGCTGAATTCCTCGAAGAGTGCAAAAACACCAAAGTTGCCGAAGCTGAACTGGCAACTATGGAGAAAAAAGGCATGGCCACCGGTCTGTATGCCCTGCACCCAATCGATGGCCGCCGCGTGCCAATCATGGTCGCGAACTTCGTACTGATGGATTACGGTACTGGTGCGGTGATGGCGGTTCCGGCACACGATCAACGCGACTTTGAGTTTGCGACTAAATACGGCCTGGAAATCCGTGCCGTTATCGCCGCCGAAGATGGTTCTGCGCCAGACGTATCAGAAATGGCTTACACCGAGAAAGGCGCATTGTTTAACTCCGGTGAATTTGACGGCATGAACTTCCAGCAGGCATTCGATGCAATCTGCGCAAAACTGGAAGCGAAAGGCTTAGGTCACCGTACGGTAAACTTCCGTCTGCGCGACTGGGGCGTTTCCCGTCAACGTTACTGGGGCGCACCAATCCCAATGCTGACTCTGGAAGATGGCACCGTAGTTCCGGCACCTGCCGATCAACTGCCAGTGATCCTGCCAGAAGACGTAGTGATGGATGGCGTTCAGAGCCCGATTAAAGCCGACCCAGAGTGGGCGAAAACAACTTACAACGGTCAACCGGCACTGCGTGAAACCGATACTTTCGATACCTTCATGGAATCTTCCTGGTATTTTGCCCGTTACTGCTGCCCGGATTACGAAAAAGGCATGCTGGATACCGACAAAGCCAATTACTGGCTGCCAGTTGACCAGTATATCGGTGGTATCGAACACGCTTGTATGCACCTGTTGTACGCACGTTTCTTCCACAAACTGTTGCGTGACGCTGGCATGGTGAAGAGCGATGAACCATTCACTCGCCTGCTGTGCCAAGGCATGGTGCTGGCTGATGCGTTCTACTATACCGAAAATGGTGCCCGCGTTTGGGTAAGCCCGGTAGACGTCAAAGTAGAGCGCGATGAAAAAGGCCGTATCGTTAAAGCCACTGACAATGAAGGTCGTGAAGTGATTCACGCTGGCATGACCAAGATGTCAAAATCGAAAAATAACGGTATCGACCCGCAACTGATGGTAGAACGTTACGGTGCTGACACTGTTCGCCTTTTCATGATGTTTGCTTCACCAGCAGAAATGACGCTGGAATGGCAGGAATCAGGCGTAGAAGGTGCACAGCGCTTCTTACGTCGTCTGTGGAAAGCCGTCGCGGAACACGTGGCAAAAGGCGATGCGCCAGCACTGGACATCGCATCACTGAACAACGATCAGAAAGCACTGCGCCGTGAACTGCATAAAACCATTGCCAAGTTTACCGATGACGTAGGTCGCCGTCAGACCTTCAACACCGCCATCGCCTCTGTCATGGAGCTGCTGAACCGTCTGTATAAAGCACCACAGGAAAGCGATCAGGATCGCGCCCTGGTGCAGGAAGTGCTGAACAACATCGTACTGCTGCTGTCACCCATCACACCACACGTTTGCTTCAAACTGTGGAAAGCACTGGGCGGTTCTGCAGATATCGACGAGGCCACCTGGCCTGTCGCCGATCAAGCTGCGATGGTTGAAGACGAAAAACTGGTCGTTGTGCAGATCAACGGTAAAGTTCGCGGCAAAGTCACTGTTGCGGCTGATGCCACTCAAGAACAGGTTCAGGCTAGCGCAACCGCAGATGCCGGCATTGCGAAATACCTGGCTGAAGGCACCATCCGGAAAGTCATTTATGTTCCGGGTAAACTGCTCAATATCGTGGTTGGCTAAGTAATGAAACGACTTGTCTGTGGTGTAATGGTACTGGTGAGCTTACTGCTCACCGGTTGTGGTTTTCATATGCGCGGTAATGTAGACGAACGACTACTACCGTCGCAGCTGAAAGCCATTCATGTGCAGGGGGATGATCGCAGCGATATCTATCGCATGGTCACCGCCCGTTTGCGCCATTCCGGCGTTAAGCTGGTAGAACGCAGCGATGAGGTGCCAGTGCTGGATCTGGGGAATATTTCCGTCAGCAACAGCGCCGCCTCGCTTGATAACCGCAGTCAGGTCGTGGAGTATGTCATGCTGTTTAATACCAATTACAGCATTACCCTGCCACATCAACCGCTGCAGAAATTCAGTGCCCGGTTCAGCCGGGTGTTCCTGAACAAATCGGCACAGGCACTGGCTTCATCACGAGAACAGGCACAGTTGCGACACGAAATGGAAATTCAGACAGCCGATCTGATCATGATCCAGCTCAGCCGCGTTGTCTTCTGATGCGTGTTTTCAGTGAGCAATTAGCTGAACAGTTAAAAGCAGGCCTTCGTGCCTGCTATCTTATTTTTGGCGATGAACCATTACAGAAAATGGAAGCATTGCAACAGATCCGCCACACCGCCCGATCACAAGGGTTTACCGATGTCTGGCGTTTCAGCGCTATCGAAGAGCCGCTTCCGTGGGATGATATCCATGCCTGCAGTCAGAGTCTGAGCCTGTTTGCCGAACGGCAAATCATCGAATTGGAGTTGGGCGAAAAATTTCCCAAAGAGTGGGCCGAACGTATCAGTGAACTGCAGAAACAACTGCATCCCGATCTGCTACTGATTATTCTGGGCCCCAAACTGAACAGCGCACAGAGCAAAAGCAGCTGGTTTACCTCTCTGGATAAGCAAGGCATCTATATTCCGGTTGCATTACCGGATGCCCGCTATTTTCCGCGCTGGATGAAACTGCGCAGCCAGCAGTGTGGGCTTCGCATTGATAATGATGGTATTACTTTTCTGTGTCATGCGTTCGAAGGTAATTTACTGGCAGCCGCACAAGAACTGGAAAAGCTGGCTCTGCTGACACTACCGCAGCCACTGAGCGTCAGCACATTACAGCACAACATTACCCGGCATAATGTTTTTGATCCGTTCAAATGGCTGGATACCTTACTGGAAGGTAAAACACAAAGAGCCCTGCGCATGCTGGCACAATTGCGGGATGAAGGTGTAGAGCCCGGCATGCTGACCTGGGCACTGGCTAAAGATTTAGAGCTACTCTGGTCATTACGCTTGGCTCAGGATGCTCGCCAGCCACTGACTCCGCTTTTGCAGGCAGCTAAAGTCTGGCAAAGCCGGCAACCCTTACTGCAGCAAGCCATGCAACGTCTTTCCGCCACACAATTACGCGATATGTTGCGCATGATAAGCGCACTGGATCACTGTAACCGTACCTTTGAAAACAGCAATGCCTGGCAGTGGCTGCAGACGCTGACTCTTGCCTTCCGAGGCAATATCTCACTGCGATTTACCCTGCCTGAACAACTCTGAAAAAGCGAATGCCGATCCACTGTCGCAGCATGCTATAATCGCGCGCTCATTAACCGGAGGAACTTATTCTTGCAAGGTAAAGCACTACAGGATTTTATCGTCGATAAGCTCGATGACATTAAAGCCAAAGAAATTGTTGTATTAGACGTCCGGGGTAAATCAGATATCACCGACTGCATGATCATCTGCACCGGCAACTCTAACCGTCATGTCCGCTCTATTGCTGATAAAGTGGCAGAAGAAGCCCGCCATGCCGGCATCATGCCATTCGGCGTTGATGGCGATAAAGAGTCCGAATGGGTGCTGGTCGACTTGGGTGAAGTGATGGTGCATGTAATGCAGGATGAAATCCGCCAACGCTACCAGCTCGAAAAGCTGTGGAGCGGAAGTATCAAGGCAGCCTGATCCATGAAACTGCAGCTCATTGCGGTGGGAACCAAAATGCCGGACTGGGTTACCACCGGCTTTAATGAATACCAACGCCGCTTTCCGAAAGATATGCCTCTGGAACTGATTGAGATCCCGGCGGGCAAACGCGGAAAAAACGCGGATATCGCCCGTATCCTGGAAAAAGAAGGCGAACAAACCCTGGCTGCCATCGGTAAATCCAGCCGGATAGTCACGCTCGATCTGCCAGGAAAAAACTGGACTACCCCACAGCTGGCACAGCAACTGGAAAGCTGGAAGCAGGATGGCCGCGATGTAGCCTTGCTGATTGGCGGACCGGAAGGTCTGGCTCCTGCTTGTAAAGCGGCGGCCGAGCAGAGCTGGTGTTTATCGGCACTAACGATGCCGCATCCGTTAGTTCGCATTGTGGTCGCCGAAAGCCTGTACCGGGCCTGGAGCCTGACCACCAACCATCCTTATCATCGCGAATAAGCTATGTCTAAGACCGCCTTTAAAAACAAAGCTCTGGAAGGCGCGCTGTTTGCACGGCGGGTATGGTTTTCTGTTTTTGTGATTGCATTGATGATTGCCGCCCTGCTGAGTAACCTCTACTTTCTTCAGATCGTGCAATATCAGGATTATCAAACGCGATCGAATGATAACCGCATCAAGGTGATCCCCAGCGCTCCACCCCGGGGCCTGATCTTTGATCGTAATGGTGTGTTGCTGGCAGAAAACCAGCCTGAGTTCAGTCTGGAGCTGATCCCGGAACAGATCCCTGATCTCAAGAAAACCGTTCAGGAACTCACTACGTTACTGGAACTGGACCCGGAAAATATTCCTCGAATTCTGAATGAAGCAAAACATAAGCGGAAATTCAATCCGATCACGCTGGCAGAACAACTCAATGAAGAACAGGTCGCCAGATTTTCGGTCAATCAGTACCGCTTCCCCGGCTGCAGTATTGAAGCCTACCTGAAACGTCACTATCCGTATGCCGATGTACTAACTCACGCGCTGGGTTATGTGGCTCGAATCAACACTAAAGATCTGCAACGGCTGGAAAAAGACGGCAAGCTGGCTAATTACGCCGCAACGCATGATATCGGCAAACAGGGTGTCGAAAAATATTATGAAGATCAGCTTCATGGGCAGGCTGGTTATCAGGAAGTAGAAGTCAATAATAAAGGCCGTATTCTGCGGACATTACGATATCAGCCTCCGGAAGCCGGACAGGATCTCTATCTCGGTATTGATATTCGTCTGCAAAAGCGGGCATATCAGCTCATGCAAGGGCGTAAAGGGGGCATCGTCATGATGGATCCCCGGGACGGCTCCATACTGGCATTCGTATCAGCACCCAGCTATGACCCAAACATCTTTGTTCGGGGAGTAACCAGCAAGGAATATGCAGCTCTGCTGAACGATCCGGCCCGGCCGTTAATCAACCGTATTGCTCAGGGTGGTTATGCGCCAGCCTCTACCGTCAAGCCTTTGCTGGCCATCATGGGGCTGAACGAAGGCGCCATAACCCCCTACTACCGTTATTTTGGCGGGGCAACATTCCAAATACCCGGTACTGCACGCAAGTTCCGTGACTGGCGCCGTGGTGGTCACGGCTGGCTGGACGTATATCGTGCCATTGAGGTTTCAGCTGACACCTATTTTTATGATCTGGCATATCGGGTTGGTATTGATAAGATCAATGAATATATGACCAAATTTGGTTTTGGTAACTATTCTGGTCTTGATATTTACGAAGAAAGCACCGGGGTTATGCCATCGCGTGAATGGAAACAAAAACGGCACCGTCAGCCCTGGTTCCAGGGTGATACGATTTCTGTTGGTATCGGACAAGGCTACTGGACATCGACATTGATCCAGCTGGCACGTGCGCACAGTATTCTGACACAGCACGGACGCATCATTACGCCACATATCGGTATGGCATTTGGTCTCGGCGATACCAAGCAAAAAATCGTACCGCCAGAGCAAGACCCTATTCAGGTAAAAGACGATAGTTACTGGGGCGTCTCACTGGAAGGCATGTATCTGGTCAACAACGGCCCGGAAGGTTCAGGTCGGCATGCCTTTGCCGGAACTCCTTATAAAGCAGGGGGTAAGTCAGGCACGGCCCAGGTCGTCGGTATGAAAGAAAACCAGCGTTACGATGCGAAGAAACTGAAAGCCGAACACAGGGATAATGCGTTATTCGTCAGTTTCGCGCCTTATGAAAATCCGACTGTCGTCTGCGCAATCATTCTCGAAAATGCCGGCGGCGGCGGTAAAAATGCGGCACCAATTGCACGCGCTATGCTGGATGCCTATTTACTCGGAAAATATGACGATGAAGTCAAAGATGATGAGGCCACTGCGCATTGAACGAAGAAAACACTAAATCGCAGATCTGGCAGAAGATCCACGTCGATCTGCCATTGCTGTTCGCTATCATCGCTTTGATAGCTTTTAGTATGGTGGTGCTTTACTCAGCATCAGGCCAGCATGCTGATATGCTGTTTAACAAGCTGGTTCATACCGCTCTGGCCTTTTCTGTGATGCTGGTAATGGCGCAATTTTCTCCTGCTTTTTATGCCCGCTGGGCACCACCGGCTTTTCTGGTATGCATCATATTACTGCTGTGTGTCATGATCTTTGGCCATGTCGGGAAAGGCGCGCAGCGCTGGCTTGATCTGGGTTTTATTAAGTTCCAGCCTTCCGAATTTCTCAAGATCGTGATGCCGATGACAGTGGCCGCCTTTATGGATAAACACCCCTTGCCTCCTCGACTGGCACACGTTGGTATTGCATTGGCTCTGGTGCTGATTCCTACGTTGCTGATTGCCGAGCAACCCGATTTGGGAACTGCCATTCTGGTTGCCGTATCCGGGCTGTTTGTTATCTTTCTCGGCGGCATTAACTGGTGGCTGATTATTGTCGCCGGCATCCTGCTTTGTGCATTTATGCCGGTCATGTGGTTCTTCCTGATGCATGATTATCAGCGGCAACGGGTACTCACCTTTTTAAATCCGGAAAGTGATCCGCTCGGTACTGGTTATCATATTATTCAGTCAAAAATTGCCATTGGTTCTGGCGGCCTGTTCGGTAAAGGCTGGCTCAACGGAACACAGTCACAGCTGGATTTTATTCCGGAACGTCATACCGATTTTATATTCGCTGTGATTGGTGAAGAATTTGGCCTGATGGGATTTCTCGTTCTGACATTGCTGTACCTGCTGATCCTGTATCGTTGTCTTCATATCAGCCTACAGGCACAAAACAGTTTTGAACGTTTACTGGGCGGCGCATTATCGCTGACCTTTTTCTTTTATGTCTTTATTAACATCGGCATGGTCAGCGGGATCCTGCCGGTGGTTGGCGTTCCCTTGCCACTGGTCAGCTACGGCGGTACCGCCATGATCACCTTATGCGCCGGCTTTGGTATTCTGATGTCAATCCATACCCACCGACGGCTGCTGGCATAATTACAGGTATATATAATGAAACGAATCACCGCCTTTGCATTTTCTCTGTTAACCGCAGGAGCCTCGTGGGCTGCCACCCTGAGCCCGGCTGAAATAGCTAAACTGGAGATCCTGAGTCAGGAAACCCGCGTTCCCATGACCGAATTATCTCAGGCAGTGGAACAAGCCAATTACCGTCAGTCTGTGCTCGATGCCTTTAAACGAACAGCTGAAAGCAAACCCTGGTATGAATATAAAGCACTGTTTCTGACTGAGAAACGGATCAATGAAGGTGTAGCATTCTGGAAAGCGCATGCCACGGAGCTGGCCAGAGCTGAGCGAACCTTTAAAGTGCCCGCCAGTGTGATTGTTGCCATTATTGGTGTCGAAACTTTTTACGGCAACAACATGGGTAAACATCCAATCCTCGACTCACTCTTTACGCTGGCGTTTTATCACCCGACCCGGACACCGTTTTTCAGTAAAGAGTTTGCCAATTTCGTGAAACTGGCGAACCAGCAAGGCTGGGATCTCACTACGCGCCAGGGCTCCTACGCCGGAGCAATGGGAATGGGCCAGTTTATGCCATCCAGCTATCTGGCCTACGCAGTCGATTTCGATGGTGACGGATATAAAGATTTGTTCTCAGATCCAGCCGATGCCATTGGTAGTGTGGCCAATTACTTCAATAAACACGGCTGGCAAATGGGTGAGCCGGTTGTTGAGGCCGCACAAATCACCAATCCTGCCGCACTGTCTTATGTAAAAGATCGGGTTGAATTAAAACAACAATGGATACAACTCAAACAGGCAGGGATCAAAACCACCAAACCACTGGCTGCTTCCACTCCTGTGAGCCTGATCCAACTAGCACAACCTGATTATTCTGAATATTGGGTGGCCCGACAAAATTTTTATGTGATTACCCGCTATAATAAGAGTCCGTTGTACGCGATGGCTGTTCATGATCTGAGTCAATCACTTGCGAAACAGTATTATGGTCATTAAACCAATTAGCGTTATCTGGTTTCTGTTCTCTCTTCTGTTGCTGGCAGCCTGTAGCAGCCAGCAATCAGAGCGGTATTCTTACACTCCCACACCCAAACCTAAAAAACCCCTTGTGGATGTCAACGGTGCCGTTCCCCGTTTTGAACCACCCAGCCGGATCGGTAATACCGATTACGAAGTCCTGGGACGGGAATACAAAGTCTGGAACGGTATTCAGCAATACAATACTGAAGGCACCGCATCCTGGTATGGGCCGGGGTTTCACGGTAAATATACCTCTAACGGTGAACTCTATAATCAGGAAGATATTTCTGCAGCACATAAAAATCTGCCTCTACCCAGTTATCTGCGGGTGACTAATCTCGATAACGGCCGTCGGCTCATCGTCCGGGTCAATGATCGCGGCCCTTTTCACGGCGATCGGATCCTGGATCTGTCACATGGTGCGGCCAGCCGGCTTGGCATCGTCGGAGCGGGCACGGCGAAAGTGCATATTGAACTGATCCACCCGGCTAAACCGGCTAATGCAGCGCAGATCATTGCTCAGCATGAATCACGAACAATACAGGTG
>SSEX01000114.1 GCA_008015085.1 Tolumonas sp.
CAACCGCCGACGATGTTCACCAGCCCATGCTTGGCCCAATCGGCGATCTCGTCGGCCAGCATCTGCGGCGTTTCGTCATAGCCACCGAAGGCATTGGGCAAGCCGGCATTGGGGTGGGCGCTGACCGGCACATTGGCGACACGGGCCATTTCTTGGATGAATGGGCGCATTTGCGCAGCTCCCAAGGCACAGTTGAGGCCGATGCTGAGCAGGTTTTTGCAGTGCGACACGGAGATCCAGAAAGCCTCTGTGGTCTGCCCGCTCAATGTGCGGCCACTTTTTCAGAGAGATATTCAACCGGCCAAACCAGCCAGTGACCACAAACAGGTAGAGATCAGCCACACAGAAGTCAGACCCCATCAGATAACCGCCGGTAGAAAAGCGTTGTTCTAATGCATCCAGCCGGGCACTCAGGCGCTCAATGATCGGTGCCCGCTGTTCTTCGGTAATGGCGGGAGAAAACAACGGGGAACAGGTTTTGTGTAACTCAGTGGCAATAAAATTCAGCCAACCAATCGCGTGATAACGAGCGACACCCTGCGCTGGCAACAAACCGGATGCCGGAGCCTGATCGGCAATAAACTGCATGATAGCCGGCCCCTCGGTGAGAACATCACCGTTATCAAGCTGCAAAGCCGGAATGTAACCTAATGGATTGATTTGACGATAATCATCGCCCGATGCTGTCACTTTCTTGCGTAAATCCACTTTCTCTAACTGGAAATCCAGCCCAGCTTCACGCAGAGCGATATGAGAAGCCAGTGAGCAGGCACCTGGAGCGTAATACAGTTTCATTGTATCTCCTTAATTGGAAAGCTATAGCCAAACAACTTGGAGTTGCAGGTAGGCGGCAAGTGAATGAGACCCCATGAGCATAGATAAACTATGTGATTGGGGCGAATGAACGAAGCCAACGCCGCTGCAGCTTCAAGTGGGAAGGGTATAATTACCCTGACACTACTGATAATGAAATGGTTAACTGCGAACGTCAATCATTGCTGAAATAAGAAGGCTTCAGCGAAATTCTCACAAACCGATAGCTGCTTTTATTAGTAAAAATGATTATATTTATATAATTAATCTCAAAAAATGATAAACCTATGAATATCACATTACGTCAGTTAGAAGTGTTTCTGGCGGTCATTGATACCCAGTCAACAACCCGCGGCGCAGAAAAGCTTTCTTTATCGCAGTCTGCCGTCAGCAGTGCGCTCGCCGATCTGGAAAATCAACTGGGCGTGCAACTCTTCGAACGGGCCGGTAAACGACTGATCGTCAATGAAAATGCCCGTCTGCTGTTTCCTCAGGCACAGGCGTTGCTGGAACAGGCACAGGAGCTGGAAAATCTGTTTTCCAGTGGCCGCAGTATGTTGCGTATCGGTGCCAGCACCACCATCGGCAATTATTTGCTGCCCGCTGTGATTGCCCGTTATCGTGAAAAATTTCCGGGTATCCAGCTGGAATTACGCGTCGCGAATAGTGCCGATATCGCTGAGGCTGTAGCGAATTTCGATGTCGATATCGGCTTTATCGAAGGCCCATGCCACCGAATTGAACTGGAAAGCCAGCTCTGGCGGCAGGATGAAATGCTGTTGTTTTGCGCCGCTAGCCATCCGCTGGCCGGAAAGACGATCAGTGCAGAACAACTGGCGGAATGCCAGTGGATCCTGCGTGAAAGCGGTTCAGGCACCCGCGAAGTGGTCGAGCAATTGTTGCTGCCACAACTGCACCATTTCAATCTGGTCATGGAGCTGGGCAATTCCGAAGCTATTAAGCATGCGGTCTCTCATAGCCAGACGGTCAGTTGCCTCTCTAAAGTCGTGATTGCCGAACAGCTGGAAACCGGACGCATCGCCACGTTACAGTTGGAAGGTGTACCGCAAATGAAGCGGCAGCTCTATCTGATCCGGCATAAGCAGAAACACCTGTCGCGCAGCCTGCAGGTATTTCTTGATGTCGAACAGAAAGTAGCGGCCGAATTACAGTCCTAATGCATAACGCAGCGCTTTCCGCTTCACTAAGCCTGCGTTATCAGCGACCAGCAGCGCCACATTCCGCAATATTTTCAATGGCGCATGTGGCGCACTGAACCCGGCATAAAACAGATCCATCGCTGATTGCATCATGCTGTTATCGCACAGACGCCGCCGCTCATACTGTTTCAGCTGTTCAGTACCGAACGGTAGCTGCTTTTGCCGGGCGTTTTGCCAGAGATCCACCAAACACGCCACATCCTTAAAGCCCAGATTCACACCCTGCCCGGCCAGTGGATGAATGGTGTGTGCCGCATCACCGAGCAGGATCACCCGCCCCTGATAATAATGCTGCGCATGACGACGGATCAGTGGAAAAGCACCGCTTTGTGTCACCGTACAAGCCGGCAATTGTTCAGGAAAATGACGTTTCACCTCCCGCTCCAGCTGTGTTGGCGATAACGCTACTAACTGTGCAATTTTTTCAGGTGTGTCATACCACACCAGTGAGGCTTTATGGCCTGCCAGAGGTAAAAATGCGCGCGGGCCATTCGGGTAAAATTGCTGCCAGGTGATTGGCGGTGCATCGTCTTCAAGATCAACATTGATTAACATGCAATCCTGCCGGTAATCCCAACGGTTAATGCCAATGCCAGCCATTGAGCGTAAGCGGGAATTAGCGCCGTCGGCCGCCAGCAACCATGCAGCTGTGATGGTCTGCCCATTATTCAGTGTGACTGTAGCATCTTCGCTCTGCTGTACCAATGCGCTGACCTGAGCCGGACAAAGCAGTGTCACATTAGGCAGGGTCTGCAACCTTTGCCACAACGCCAGTTGGATCAGACGGTTTTCCACAATAAAGCCCAGCTCAGGCACACCGGCTTCCTGCGCATGAAAATGAGTTTCCAGACCCGGAACTTCCCAGGTTGCCAATTCAGTATAAGCTCTGATTCGCATCGCCAGCAGAGCGTCCCAAACGCCAGCCTGCTGCAACAATCTGACCGAGGCAGGGCTTATCGCCGAGACACGCAGATCCATCGCTTGTTCCGGGGAATAGGCATCTGGTTCGGTCTGTTCAATCACCGCAATCTGCCAGCCTTGCTGCGCCAGCAGACAGGCTGCGGCGGCCCCGACCATGCCACCACCCACAACGGCGATATCAAAATGCGTTTTATCCTGCTGCACATTCGTTCCCGTTACTCATGAGCTGATAGCCTATCTTAGCGATAACCATATATTACGTCATGGGATAACACTGACCTTGCGCCGGATATCTGCTAACATGCGCGCAATTTCGCATTCTGTTTTACTCCGGTTGTTTCACCATGAAAGATCAGCTGTATGCCGCCCCGATCGCTCAGTTGGGCGACTTTTGCTTTGACGAAAAAGTTGTCGAAGTATTTCCGGATATGATCCAACGCTCCGTACCCGGCTACTCTAATATTCTGTCTGCTATCGGCATGATGACGGCTCGTTTTGCCCAGCCAGGTTCCAATTTATATGATCTGGGCTGTTCACTGGGTGCAGCCACCCAAATGATGCGCCGCAATGTGTCGCATGCTGACTGCCAGATCATCGGGGTCGACAACTCCGCGCCGATGGTTGAACGTTGCCGCCAGCATCTGGCTGCTTATAAGAGCTGTGTACCGGTGGAAATCCGGCAGGATGATATCCAGAACGTGGTTATCGAAAATGCCTCTGTCGTGGTATTGAACTTCACCCTGCAATTTATCGAACCAGCAGAGCGACTGGCGTGATTACAGCAAATTTATGCTGGGTTACGCCCAGGCGGCATTTTGATCCTGAGCGAAAAGTTCCGTTTTGATGATGCCGATGTCAGTGACCTGCTGGTCGAACTGCATCTCGATTTCAAACGTGCTAATGGTTACAGCGAACTGGAAATCAGTCAGAAACGCACCATGTTGGAAAATGTCTTACGGGCAGACAGCGTGGAAATTCATAAGCAACGCCTGCAACAGGTCGGTTTTGAGCATGTGGATCTCTGGTTCCAGTGTTTCAACTTTGGCTCCATTGTCGCCATTAAAGATAAAGGTGTTTCCGCATGATCGATTTTGCCTCTTTTTATCAGGTCATTGCCAAAAGCCGTCTCAGTCACTGGCTGCACACGCTGCCAGCACAACTGAATGCCTGGGAAACCAGTGAACGCCACGGCAACCTGCCTAAATGGCAGCGTGTACTGAAAAAGCTGGAAAGTTACCACAGTCAGAACGTCAATCTGCAGGATCGCGTCGAAATTGGCCTTCCCGGTGAAATCAGTGAAGGCAACACCAAGAAACTGGAAAATCTGCTGCAAAGTTTCCACCCATGGCGTAAAGGACCGTTCGATCTATTTGGTATTCATATCGACACCGAATGGCGTTCTGACTGGAAGTGGGATCGCGTACTGCCTCATATCAGCCCGTTGAAAAATCGCTATGTACTGGATGTCGGCTGTGGGAGTGGCTATCACCTGTGGCGGATGCGGGGCGAAGGTGCTGATCTGGCCGTGGGTATCGATCCATCTGCGCTGTTTTTATGCCAATTCACGGCCGTTAAACAGCTAGGTGGAAACGACGAGCATGTACACTTTCTGCCACTTGGCATTCAGGAACTGCCGCCGCTGCGCGCCTTTGATACCGTATTTTCGATGGGCGTGCTTTATCACCGCCGTTCCCCGATTGACCATTTGTATCAGCTGAAAGATCAACTGCGTGACGGCGGCGAACTGGTACTGGAAACCCTGGTAGTGGATGGTGATGAAAATACCGTACTGGTTCCGGATGATCGCTATGCCCAGATGAATAACGTCTGGTTCCTGCCTTCTCCGGCAGCCATGATTAAATGGCTGAAAAAGTGTGGTTTCCTTGATGTACGTATGGTCGATGAGGCCGTTACGACCACCGATGAGCAACGTAAAACCGAGTGGATGCGAAATGATTCTCTTGCGCAATACCTGATGCCAGACGATCCATCGCGCACGATAGAAGGCTATCCTGCACCCAAACGGGCTGTTTTTATTGCGACAAGGGGCTCAGAAGACTAGTCCCCTGATCGTTATCTGATATAAACTTACAGCAATTTTTTGTTAACCAGATCGAACCTATACCATGATTACAAAAGCATTACCGGGTTTAACCCTGCTCAGCATGAGTCTGTTCTCCGGATTTGTGTTAGCCAATGAAGGTTCTGATGCCAGCTGTGCTGCAGCAGTTCAACAGGCCACCAGTCAACTCAACACTCGTCTGAGTATGTTGCTGGATCAGCAAGGCCACACGGCAAAACAACTCAACGAATTGAAAGCACTGCAACAACAATTAAGCAAACAAATACCTCCTGCTGCTGATAAATCAAAACCACCGGTTTTCAAAAAATCATCTAAAAAAGACACCTCTGATTTATGTATTCCTGCTGAGCCGGGTAAAACCACTCCTGACGGGAAAATGATCCTGGGTGAAACGGAATGGATTTATGTTGAAGAAGCCAACGGTAACTTCATGAGCCGTGTAGACACTGGCGCAACCACTTCTTCTATCAGCGCACAAGATGTCACCGTATTTGAGCGCGAAGGCCGTCGCTGGGTGAAATTCACCATGCCGGTTGATGGTGGAAAATCTGTTAATGTCGAAGCACCTTTTGTTAAATACATCCGCATTCGTCAGGCTAATGGTCTGGAAGATCGCCCGATTGTACGTATGACGATCCGAATTGGTTCAGTCACAGAAAAAGCCGATTTCAGTTTAACTGACCGTTCTAACATGGACTTCCCGGTTCTGATGGGGCGTGAATTCATTAAAGATGTCGCGGTAGTAGACGTTGCCCGTGAAAACGTACAAGGAAAGCCACAAGTAGAAGGTGCTGTTCAATCATCAGAACAGAAAAAATCAGCTAAAGGCAACAAAAATACAGAAGCGACTGAGACTGTCAGAGAAGGTGATAAACTGATAGTTGTGAAAAAAGTACCTGTTAAAGACGATACTAAACCTGCTGTTCAGCCAACAGCTGATATAGAAAAGCCGGTTAAAAAACCAGTCAAAACAGCTATTCCTGCCGATGTGAAGACAGAGAAATCAACCTCTGCCGCTGACGCTACAGATAACAACAAGGATAAGCAGTAATTATCATGGTATCACGCCGCCCGTTTTATATCGTTGTGGCGATGCTCTATATACTGGGCATCGCGCTGGTCGTTTATCGTCATGTCGCGTTCGATGTTCCCCTGCTACCAGGGGAATACCGCAATGTTTGGTCTGCAGAAGCAAAGGTTGAATTTGATGCTACTGGTGGACCAGTCATGGCTTCTCTGGCTTTACCTGATACCCAGGAAGGCTTTACTCACGTTGATGAAAACGCTGCCAGCCCTGGTTACGGCCTTTCCTTTGTTAACAAAGATGGGATTACCCGTGCTGAATGGTCGATCAGTAGCGCCAACGGGCATCAGGAGCTGTATTACCGCACTGATATGCTGAGCGATCCGTATGCAAAAGCATTACCGGTAACCGTACCCAGCATTGATAAATCTTTAGAAAAAGAGCCGATTGCATCTGCAATTAATCAAATCCTGAACGCTGCAAAACAGCACTCAGCTGATGCATTTACCCTGACCCGCGAAATCATTAAAGAATTCAAGAATCAGGAACAGAATGCTGCGCTGCTGATGCAGCATAAAAAACCAGCCTATTTACTGGTGGAAATTCTCAATCAGGCAGATATTCCGGCCCGGGTAGTACGTGCACTGAATCTGGAGGATGGCCGTCGTCGCCAGCGACTGGTTGATTATGTTCAGGTATTTAACGGTGACAAATATGACTTATTTGATCCGGCAACTGGTGAGCAAGGTCGTCCGGAAAATCTGTTACTATGGGAATATAATGGTACGCCATTGCTGGACGTCACCGGAGCAAACCATTCTCAGGTAACATTCTCCATTATCAAAAAACTAGTTCCGGTGAATAAAGCACTGCAGGCCAAATTTGAACATACTGATATGCTCAACTTCTCGGTGGATATGCTGCCGGTAGAAGAGCAATCGCTGTTCAAAGGCATTCTGCTGATCCCAATCGGGGTTATGGCGGTTGTATTCCTGCGGGTTATCTGCGGTCTGAAAACCTCCGGTACGTTTATGCCAGTGCTGATTGCGGTTGCATTCCTGCAAACACAATTGTTCACCGGGTTAGTTGGCTTCCTCAGTATTGTCGGCGTTGGCCTGGTGATCCGCTCCTGGCTTTCCAAACTAAACCTGCTACTGGTCGCCCGTATATCGGCCATCATTATTACCGTTATCTGTATTATTGGTGGCCTGTCAGTACTGACCTATAAACTGGGCATCACCCAAGGCATGAAAATCACTTTCTTCCCGATGATCATTCTTTCCTGGACGATCGAACGTATGTCGATTTTGTGGGAAGAAGAAGGTCCGAAAGAGGTCTTTAAACAAGGCGGCGGGTCACTGCTGGTTGCTATTATCGCCTATCTGGCGATGAGCAGTGGCATCATTCAGCATCTGACATTTAACTTCCTGGGTCTGCAGTTGATCGTGATGGCAACTGTACTGGTGATGGGTAACTATACCGGCTATCGTTTATCCGAGCTGAAACGCTTCAAACCGTTAGCCGACGAACTGCATAATAAGAAGTAATTACTATGGGGTTTTTCGAAAAGTACACCTCACCATTCAAGCTGGCTAAGCTCGGTATCATGGGCATGAATCAGCGCAACGTTAGCTATATCGGGCGCTATAACCCGCGCTCGTTATACCCGTTGGTTGATAACAAGCTCAAAACCAAGCGTATCGCAGTGGACGCTGGTGTCACCGTACCGAAACTGATCGGTACGGTACAGCATCAACATGAAGTCACGAAAATTGCAGATATGGTTAAGGACTGGCCGGGTTTTTGTATCAAACCTGCCCGCGGTTCTGGCGGTAAAGGCATTCTGGTGATCATGCGCCATGAAGATGGCTTGTATTACAAGCCAAATGGCAGTTCCTGTACTGCTACTGATCTGGAGCGCCATATCACCAACATTCTGGCGGGATTGTTCTCGCTGGGTGGCAAACCAGATTTCGTACTGGTAGAAGATCTGATCCAGTTTGATGATGTGTTTGATGGTTATTCCTATGAAGGGGTGCCGGATACCCGCGTCATCATCTTTAAAGGCTTCCCGGTTATGGCCATGATGCGTCTTTCCACTGCTTCGTCAGATGGGAAGGCGAATCTGCACCAAGGTGCTGTCGGTGTCGGCATTTGCCTGCGCACCGGCAAGGCATTACGTGCCGTTCAGTACAATAGTCCGATGCGTTATCACCCGGATACCGGTCGTGACCTGTATGAACTGCAGGTGCCGCACTGGGAAAAACTGCTGAACCTCTCTGCAGCCTGCTACGAAATGTCCGGTCTTGGCTATATCGGTACTGATATCGTGCTGGATAAAAAACGTGGCCCACTATTGCTGGAGCTGAACGCTCGTCCGGGTCTGTCAATTCAGATCGCGAATGGCGCAGGCCTACTGCCCCGCCTGCGTAAGATCGAGAAGATGTTAGAAACTGATGCCAAGAAAATGTCTGTTGCTGATCGCGTTAAATTTGCGATGGACAACTTTGGCGTATTACAGCCTTAACATATATATTTTTGATATCCAGATAATCAAACGGCCCTTAACGGGCCGTTTTGCTATTACTCATAATAGCCAGCCATCACTAATGGCAGGCTATTTCAGCACTATTGCTTCAACTGATACAATCTTGGCAAATCAGCAGAAACCGGC
>SSEX01000137.1 GCA_008015085.1 Tolumonas sp.
ATCCTGCAGATTCTGATTCAGTGCGGTGGCGTATTCGCTTGGGTGCGGTGGCGTGCCATCGGTGTAATAAACGCCCAGACCACCACCGACACCCAGAGGATGAATCTTGATACCCGCTGCCGCCAGCTCATCAATCAGCGCCAGCAGTTTGTCCGCCGCTTCGAGGAACGGCTCAATTTCAGTGAGCTGAGAACCAATATGGCAATCGACACCCACAACTTGCAGATTCGGCAGGCTGGCCGCGTATTGATACACTTCCGGCGCCCGTTCAATCGGAATACCGAATTTGTTCTGTTTCAGACCGGTGGAGATGTAAGGGTGCGTACCAGCATCAATATCCGGATTGATACGGATAGAAATACGCGCCACTTTACCCATGCCGCCGGCCACCTGATTCAGGCGCTCCAGCTCCGGCTCAGATTCCACGTTGAAGCAGAGAATATCCTGCTCCAGTGCATAACGCATTTCCGCTTCGGTTTTACCGACGCCGGGGAATACGACTTTTTTCCCATCACAACCCGCAGCGATCACGCGCGCCAGCTCACCGCCGGACACGATGTCAAAACCGGAGCCCAGGCGTGCCAGCAGATTCAGAATAGCCAGGTTGCCATTGGCTTTTACCGCGTAGCAAATCAGATGTGGCACATCACCGGCAGCGGCATCAAACGCTTTCCAGTGACGTTCGATGGTGGCACGGGAATAGATATACAAAGGTGTGCCGTACTGGGCAACTAAGTTGCTGACCACACATTGTTCGGCCTGCAGTTCGCCATCTTCGCGATAATTAAAAAAGTCCATGGCTCCATCGTTTCCTTATGATTGGGTCTGGTGATTGTCAGTCTGGTTTTGCGGCTGAGCAGTCTGCTGTTTTGCCGGCTCCTGCTTAGGCATATACAGTGGCCCTTTTAAGCCACAGCCCGTCAGTAAACCCGCCAGTAACAGAGCTAAACCCACACTGTAAGTACGCATTTTCATGATCTTGTGCGATTCAGTAATTTGGCCCACTATAATCTCACTCATCGCAGCAAATGCAAATAGGACAAGCCCTAATGAAAGACAGTGAATTTCACGCACTGGTAGAAGGACGTTACCAGTTTATCGAGCAAGCCATCGATAATTGCGATACCGACATTGATTGCGAACTGAATAGTGGTGTGATGACGCTGACTTTCGTCAATGGCAGCAAAATCATCATCAACAAGCAGGAACCCCTTCATCAGATCTGGGTCGCCACCCGAGAGAACGGCTATCACTTTGACTGGAAAGATGGCCAATGGATCGACAATCGTGGTGGTCGTGAGCTGCTGGAGCTGCTCAGTGATGCCTGCAGCAAGCAATCCGGCGAAACCGTGGTATTAGGTTAATCATCATGGATAAACCTGTCGTTGATATCTATTACTGCCGTCAGTGTAACTGGATGCTGCGTGCCAGCTGGATGGCGCAGGAGCTGCTGCATACCTTTAGCGAAGAACTTGGCAGCGTCAACCTGCATCCGGACACCGGTGGGCATTTTGAGATCTTGGTGAATGGCGTCACCATCTGGGAACGCAAGGCGGATGGTGGCTTCCCGGATGTCAAAGCGCTGAAGCAGCGGGTACGTGATCAGATTGCACCAGACAGAGACCTAGGCCACGTCGATAAAAAAGCTGACTAACCCAGAAACAACAACGGCTCCGTCAGGGAGCCGTTTCTTTTTTTGCTGATTATTCTTCAGACGGTGCATCTTTCGGAGGCTGACCATCTTTTGGCGGATGACCCATGCCCCCTTTCGGTCCACAGCTTAACTCGCTGTTACCCGGCATCGCCGAGCAGGTACCGCTCATGGTTTTGCCATCCGGTAAACTAAAACTGCAGCTGTCATTGGCCGCTTTACCGGAACAGGCGGCTAATGCTTCCTGTGGTGGCGTCGGTGGCTGATGACCCTCTTTCGGTGGTTGCTGGCTGCTGTCAGCAGCCCATGCCGCACCGGCAAACAGTACCAGAGATAACACCGCACCGGCTTTGATTGATGTTGACATAAATTCCCCTGCAAATTTGTTCAGTCATTTGACGTAGTGCGGTTGCGATAATAATCCTCCGGATTGGCAACTCATCCGGATTTGCGATTATTTACAAACGTGAACAAGATCAAAAAATGAAACGTTCAGCAGAGCTATCAGGCAATGTCTCTGACGGCAGAACGGTATGGCATCACCTGCAAGGAGTCAGAACCCGGGATCAGCTCATAAAATTGAGGTAGGTTGAAATTGATAACCTGTTCGGTGAAATCAAATCGCTGGTGGGTCATGGTGTAGTAACGGTTGACGTTCTGTACCAGATCTTCTTTGCTGCCTGCGTATTCGTGGTAGATCTCAACTTTGTTATTTTCATCGAGAATATACACGTTAAAACCGTTGTCGTTATCCTCGAAGAAATACTGAATCAGCCCTTCACTGGCGTAAGCATCCACAATTGGCGGTACATGCAGGCCGTTATCCGGCTCAGCGGTCTGACGTTCCAGCTTGTTATCCGATACCTGACGGTAGAAATCAATCGCACTGCTGAGCTGACGCACCGAAACACCGCGACGTTCGAGGAACAACGCATAACGATGTTCACCCACCGACAGCAGTTTCACCATGCGCTGCTTATCCAGTGCCAGCCGCAGCGAAATGCAGGAGTTCACCAGCTCCGTAAATTGCTGGCGGATCTCGCCACGGTAATATTGGCTATAACAGAAAACATCGATCGCTTCAGGCGCTGCGGCATCCTGATGCATCTTACTCAAGATCGTGCTCAGCGCTTCGACGACCGCATCCAGCCCGTTAAAGTGCAGGGTTCGAACTTCATTCCACGAATTGCGATACACCAGATCGACCGTTCCGACCAGACACTCCTGTCGGGCGCCAAAGCAGAGAATATCTTCGCCACATGCCAATACCGGAGGCATCTCTTCTGGCCAGTCAGCGGTCGGATCCCGCTCCAGATTCAGGAAAATACCCAAGTGCTGGATTTCACAAGGCCGGCTCAGTGCCAAATTACTGGCCGGTGGCAACTCAACCGGGAAAGTATCCGCCAGATCATGGCAGAACTGATGCAACACGGTACGGGTAATATCAGAACCAGCCTGCCGGATATCGACCGAAGTGCCGTCCACCATCAGGCCATTGAAATAGGCCCAGGCCACCAGCTTGGAGAGATAACCGTTATATTCCAGCGGTGCCTGCCCGATAATATCGATGGGTTTCAGTGAATACTTATACAGATACCAGCCCTGACGGTTCAGATGTCCTGGTGGCACCTGGATCAGACTCAGATGTTTTTCTTTTAAATCCGGCGCAATTTTCAGGTTAATACGCTGCACCTTACCCGGCAGAGCCTCAAACGCGGTATAGAGTTTCCGTGACAGAATACCGATATCTTCCGGGTTGATGGATTCACTGATGTTATTGCGCCGCGCAAACTGAATGAGCTTACTGTAACTTTGCATCAGCGAACTCAGCAGCTCTTCATAAGCAATTTTGACCTGCTCAACCTTCCAGGCTTCGTGGCTATCGAGATGTTGTAATATGGCCTGATCCCAGCCCCACTCCCGTACGAGCTTCACCAACACATCCCGGCGCCAGCGGCCATGTTGCGGTGGCAGATGCCGACTGAGCGGATCACAAATTTTCAGATAAAAGCAACGCCGAGCCAGATCGAGCCGCTTGGTATCCCCCAGCTCTGTCAGATAGCGGGTCACTTTATCGAGCATCAGATAGTAGGCATCCAGCGACAGACCAAAGTCGTCGTTCTGCTGGAACCAGCGCTTCGCCTGCACCGCCAGCAATTCGGTATGAGGGAATTCTGCCGAATAGGCCTCCATCACCAGAATTTTCAGCACCGCCTTATAGGGTGAATCCAGCCCTTTGTAGAGCAGCCACAGTGCCGAACCGAAATATTCCTCCGCCGGAATGCGACTGACGCCACCGAGATCGAGCCAGTCATTATCTGAAATCATGCCGGTACTGAACAATGCAGCAGCGATTGCATCATATTCATCTTCCCGCTCGACCGGTGTCACCGGCCACAGCAGCCGTTTACCAGCTACCCGCATGGCACTGCGATAAAACTCTTCCAGCAGCAGCAGATGCTGGGCGCTGCCACAGTTATCCAGACCGACCTGAGCACGGTTACTGATACGGAATTTATTCTCAGGAATGAGGAAAAAATTCATCTCCACGCCATGCTGTTCAGCCAGGCGGGAAATCAGCTGGCATTTTTGCTCCAGCAATGCCAGGCGTTCATCTGAAAGCGCAGGATTATGGCAGATCCAGATATCCAGATCAGAAGCTTCACTCTGACCAATCGAAGAGGTGCTGCCCATGGTATACACACCGGACAAGCAGTACTCACTGACATCCGGTTCAGCCGTATGACCGGTTTGGGTAAACAGGATCTTGCGTTGACTGGTATCAGGCTGAAAATTGGCAATACCATACGGCACCTCGCCAGAAATATATCCCGGCAGGTGTGGATGATGATAGTGCAGCAGAACCGGCAGCATGGAGAGCATGCGCCGTCCTGCTTCGTTCATTGCCTCCAGCGCCCGCTCCATTTTTATCTGATTAATGGCATCACTGCGGGCAACCAGCAACTCAAACTGTTTAAACAACCGTTTGGCCTTTGTTGATCAATGCGGATATTGTGTCAGCGATTGCTGAACTAATTCCCCATGTTAGCACAGCTGGCTGTGCGGTAAATATCCCCAAACAACTTGCTCCCATCTACCACCTCCAGGGGGAAGGAGATACAGCAACACTCATGAGATCGCTGCTCAAGGTTCAACCATGTTCTGCTACCATGTTACTATCCTGTAAAAAGCACTTGATGCAGAGACTTATGACCGAATTGCGTATCGCCACCCGAAAAAGTCCGCTGGCCCTGTGGCAGGCCAACTTCGTCAAACAGCAGCTGGAACTGCATCATCCCGGGTTACTGGTGACACTGGTGCCCATGAGTACACAGGGCGATAAAATTCTGGACACCCCCCTCGCTAAAATTGGCGGTAAGGGTTTGTTTGTCAAAGAGCTGGAACAAGCCATGCTGGAAAACCGGGCGGATATCGCGGTACATTCGATGAAAGATGTTCCGGTGGAATTTCCCGAAGGGTTAGGCTTAGCCGTCATTTGCCAGCGAGAGATCCCGTTTGACGCTTTCGTCAGTAACCATTTTGCTTCCGTCAATGCGCTGCCGGAAGGCGCGATTGTCGGCACATCCAGTCTGCGTCGTCAGTGCCAGTTACGGGCATTACGCCCTGATGTGGTGATCCGCGATCTGCGTGGGAATGTGAACACCCGTCTGGCAAAGCTGGATGCTGGTGAATATGACGCCATTATTCTCGCGGCTGCCGGTCTGCGCCGACTGGAAAAGGAAGGTCGGATCACCGCATTATTGCCACCAGAATTCAGTCTGCCTGCTAACGGACAAGGGGCCGTCGGTATTGAGTGCCGACTGGATGATGCCGCTACCCGCGCATTGCTGGCGCCGCTGGAACATGCCCAGACACGCTATTGTGTCAGTGCGGAACGGGCGATGAACCGGGCTCTGCAAGGCGGCTGTCAGGTACCGATCGGTGCTTTTGCCGAAATGCAGGATAACGACCATATCTGGTTACGCGGGCTGGTCGGTGCGGTTGATGGTTCGCAGATCATTCACGGCGATATTTCCGGCCCGAAAGAGCAGGCCGAAGAACTGGGTAAACTGCTGGCAGAACAACTGCTGGCGCAAGGTGCCGATGATATTCTACGCGCGGTTTACGGTGTATGAACCCGCTCATTATCCGCCCGCAACCCGCTGCTGATGATCTGGCACAGCGACTTCGTGCTGACGGGCATCACCCGGTGATCTGTCCGTTAATGAGTTATTCACCGGGTAACGACTTACCAGAGCTGATCTCACTCCTGCCGGAAGCCAACATTATTATTGCGGTAAGCACCGCGGCCGTACAATACGCCGGCAAACAGCTACAGCAACAACAGTTTGCCTGGCCTGTCAGCGCACTCTATCTGGCGGTAGGTGCCACAACCGCCCGTGAATGGCAGCAACAACAATGTCAGGTTATTACGCCGGATGACGCGCGCAGTGAAGGTTTACTGGCTTTGCCGCAGCTGCAATCAGTAAGCGGAAAGAAAATTGTTATTCTGCGTGGTAACGGTGGCCGCGAGCTGCTGAGTGAGACATTGCAGCAACGCGGCGCAAACGTGACTTATGTTGAATGTTACCGCCGTCACTATCTGCAAACAGATGGTCACCGTTTATTACAGGAATGGCAGGCAGCAGCGGTGGACAGTGTTATTATCACCAGCAATGATTTATTTCAGCAGCTGCTGACGTTGTTACCCGAAACAGCTCAAAGCTGGTTATCCGGGTTACGCTGGTTTGCTGCCAGTGAGCGCATCGCAGAAAAGATACGGAATTCAGGTTTTAAACAGATCACGATTATGCCGGGTGCCCAGCACGAAGTTGTCGCCGCAGCATTATTAAAATAATTCAGAGGATAAAAACAGATGAGCGAAGCACAGCAACCCTCTCTGCCACCAGCAGGACAAGAACCGAAACCCCACACCGCCCGACGCAGTTCCTCTTCGAAAACAGCCATTGGTTTATTGCTGATCCTGATCGCCGGAATTGGCGCTTTCAGCGTTTACTCCTATCAGCAACAACAGCTGGCCCGGCAGGAGCTGACTGCGCTGCGCTCAGAATTGTCGCAGCTGCGGAGTGAACAATCTCCAGAGGAAGAAAGTCAGCAGCTGATAAAAGCATCGTTGGCCAACCTTGGTGAGCAACAACTGAAACTGGATGGCCGTCAGCGTGAACTGGAACAGAAATGGCTAGAAAAAGAGCATCAGCGTCCGAATGACTGGATGCTGGCTGAAGCCGGTTATCTGGTCCGAATGGCTGGTCGCAAACTCTGGCTGGAACAGGATAAAACCACGGCCGGTGCCCTGCTGACTGATGCCGACAGCCGGATCATGGCCATTGCCGATCCCTCCTTGATCCCATTACGTAAAGCGCTGGCAGAAGATATTGCAGCCGTAAAATCAGCGGCCGAAGCAGACCGGGAAGGTTTGTCTCTGCGTGTCGGTACGCTGCTGGATAATATCGACCAGCTGAAAATCAAGGGGCTGGAACCAAAGCTCGAGCAAGACCCGACCAGCGATGAGATCAGCGATCAGGTCAGCGACTGGCAGACCAATCTGAAGAAAAGTGCCCAGCAGTTTGCCGAGCATTTCATTACCATTCGCCGGCACGATGGCAATGTTGA
>SSEX01000131.1 GCA_008015085.1 Tolumonas sp.
GGATAAAGTTGCCAAGCCCCACTGATTTCAAGATATAAATCATCCAAAATGATTTCTTGGCTTTTCGACTCCAGGATGGAGCTCATTTCCTCATTGAACCAATCTGTTTTCCCCTGAGTACTTAATTGCTCCGTCAAATGTTCGAATAAAACAGGCAGATACGAAACATCTCTTGCAGCATAATGTTTTTGTTTTTCGCTTAATGGGCGAGCAAGCCAATCTGTCAATGTCTGATCTTTATCAACACTAATACCACAAATTTTTTCCACTAATGTCGCGTAGCCGAGCGATGGGCCATACCCGATAAAAGCAGCGGCAACCTGCGTATCGAATATTTTATCAGGTAACCTACCGGCACTAACCTGCAAGACATCAAGATCTTCTTTGCATGAATGAAAAACAAATAACTTTTTGTCAGAATAAAGCGAATCCCATACTGACTTTTTCTGATTTATGGTCACCGGATCAATTAGATAGTCAACATCATTAAGATGAAGCTGTAATAGCCCCAATTTGGGGAAATACGTTGATACCCGGATAAATTCAGTATCTAAAAATAATATTGAGCTTGAGCTTATTTGCGGCCTAAACTGTTCAAATAAACTGTCTGAATCGATATAACTGTATGACATATAAACCTGTATCAGGAATTACGCTGGATTATCAATATCGATGAAATGGACATCCAGATCACTGAATTGTTGCTGTAAGCATTCGCCTAAAGCCTTAATACCATAACGCTCTGTAGCATGGTGCCCAGCAGCATAAAATATAACGTTATTTTCTCTGGCGGTATGTATTGTGTGCTCTGATACTTCACCACTGATATAAGCATCTACACCAAAATCGATAGCTTGCTGAATATAGTTCTGAGCTCCGCCAGTACACCAGGCAATATGCTGAATCATGCGGCTACCTGTATCACTGCTTAATGGCATCCTTCCCAGCCGTTCAGTTATATGAGCAGCAAAATCAGAGGATGTCACCGGTGCTGGTAAATACCCATGGAAAATAAGGCATTGAGCATCATCCGGATTAATTGGTGAAATATTATCCAATTTTAGTTGTTGACCTAACTGGGTATTATTCCCGATGGTAAGGTGCGCATCTAGCGGTAAATGATAGGCAAACAGATTGATATCATGCTTGATGAGACTGCGGATCCGTTGACCTTTCATTCCCCGTATCGATGGTGACTCACCCGGCCAGAAATATCCATGATGCACGAGCAATGCATCTGCCTGTAACTGAATTGCGGCATCAATCAATGCCTGTGATGCCGTCACTCCCGTTACAATTTTTCTGATTCTCTTCTTCCCCTCAACCTGTAAGCCATTAGGCGCGTAGTCTTTGAAAGAGGAAACATTCAGTAATTCGTTAATATATTTTTCAACGTCAGTATTATTCATATTGCATTAACGGCTAATGGCTGAATATGAGATCACGCGGGCTGATGTGCCTCCGATGCTGTTTATACTGCCCAGCATAGATTGCAACTTACTCTTCGACACATCCGGACCGACCACGACACGAGTCGATGATCCTGAGCGCTGAGCTGATGCCCCATAGCCGGCACCCCGTAATTTAGTCACTAAGGCCTTGGCATTTTCAGCATTAGAGAATACCCCTACCTGAATGATCCATGAACCAGCGCCTGCTGATGAAGTTGGCTGTTTAACCGTAGAACCGGAAGAATTAGCAACTGGATTTGTCGCTGCAACATAACCTGATTTTTTAGCTGCTCTTTCTGCTTCTACCTCTGCGGCAGTTTTAACCGTAATACCATTTTCATCACGTCTTGCTGTTGGTTGTGTCTCTGTGACTGTTTTAGCTGGTATTGTTTCTACGGCCGACTCAACGATTGATTGCTGAGCAAGAAGCTGAGCTTTTTTCTTGGCCTCTGATTCAGCGGCTTTAGCTTTGGCCAGTTCTTTAGCTTTAGCAGCAGCCAGCATTGCCTGTTTTTTTTGTTCTAACTCGCGAGCTTTGTTTTGTAATGCAATATTGTCTACCGCAGGCTCTTGCGCTGCGGGAGGCATCTGCATTGATTCAGCCCCTTTGTCAGTGATCGTTACCGGGGCAGCCACCTCATCTACATGCCAGCTTTCGTTATTGGCCACCACAGCCGGCGAGCCAGATGAAACACTAGTTACAGCAGGATTTGTATTATTGCCACTGGTTACTATAACTGCTGAATTATCAGCATTAGCTGGCATTTGGACCGGTGTTGAAACAGCACCAGATGCAATATTTGTCGTTTGATTGGCGGCAGGAACAACCGCATTGAGTGATTGTTCAGGCCGAAGAGGGATACTACCTGCCGGCGCGGAAATATCATTTTTCTTTCCCATCAATAGATCCGGAAGAAATATTACCCCCAGTGAAACCAGAATAACTGTACCAATCAGGCGATTTTGAAATTGTGTAGCCAAGATAGTAAACCTCTGAATTATCTCTGCTTATCTTTGCAGGACAGTACACCTGCAACAGTAAAAAATGAGCCAAACACAACAATTAAATCTTGTGAATTTGCCGATGATAGCGCTGCGTGATACGCATCAATGACATTGTCATAACATCTACAGACTGTACCGGCAGGCAAAAAAGCAGCTAATGCTGTTGCTGAAGCAGCTCTTGGACCTGATAGATCCGCGAGGTGCCACTCAGCAATATAGGGCTCAACATGCTGCAATGTATGCTGAATATCTTTGTCTTTCAACATACCTACAACCGCAATAATTTTGTGAGCCTTTTGATCTTTCAGTTTATTTGCCAGATAAGCCGCAGCGTGAGGATTATGAGCAACATCGACGATGACTGTAGGTTCTCGTTGCAGAACCTGGAAACGACCAGCCAGCGTCGCATTCCGCAGACCAGCTTTAATAGCTTCAACCGGGATCTGAAGTGGTAAATGCTCGATAACAGCCAATACCGTTGCCGCATTCTGTAATGGCAATGACGGCAGAGGTAAATCAGTCAACGTCTGATAGTGACCTTTGTATATCCATTCATTACTCTTTGCCTGATAAGCAAATTGTTCACCGACGGCATATAGGTTCGTCTGTAATTTATCTGCCTCTGCTTTCAATGTATGCGGAGGATTAGGTTCTCCACAGATCGCAGGTTTCCCTGCTCTATAAATCCCAGCTTTCTCTACAGCAATGGCTTCTTTCGTATCACCGAGCCAGTCGCAATGATCCAAATCAATACTGGTAATCACGGAAATATCAGCGTCAATGATATTAGTCGCATCAAGTCTGCCGCCTAATCCCACTTCCAGCAAAATGACATCTGGCTGATACTTTTTGAAAATAGAAAACGCAGCCAAAGTGCCAAATTCAAAAAATGTCAGGCTGATATCTTCTCGCTGCTGTTCTATTTCTGCAAAAGCAGTACACAGATCCTGATCGCTGACTTCTTTACCGTTAATCGCTACACGTTCGTTGTAACGTAACAAATGGGGAGATGCATATACCCCGGTTGAATAACCTGCGGCCTGCAAAATACTGGCCAGCATGGCACAGGTGGAGCCTTTACCATTGGTTCCGCCGACTGTAATCACAATTCCCGGTAAACCAAGAAGACCAGCCCGCTCTGCTACCGTTTTGACACGATAAAGACCCAGTTCAATCTGCTGGGGATGTATCTGCTCTAAATAAGAAAGCCAGTCCTGTAAAGACTGGCTTTGAGTCATGACGGATGAGGTCATGCCTGATGATCCTCGATAACGCTCAGATTCATAAATTTACTAAGAATTGAAGCCAATCTGTCACGCATTTCCCGCCGATCGATGATCATGTCGATGGCGCCTTTTTCCAACAAGAACTCAGAACGTTGGAAACCTTCCGGCAATTTTTCACGAACAGTCTGTTCAATAACCCGTGGACCAGCAAAACCAATCAGAGCCTTAGGCTCACCCACGTTAATATCGCCCAGCATCGCAAAACTGGCAGAAACACCGCCCATTGTCGGGTCTGTTAATACCGAAATATATGGCAAACCTTCTTCGCTCAGACGCTCAAGTGCAGCACTGGTTTTTGCCATTTGCATCAAGGAGAACAGTGCTTCCTGCATTCGCGCACCACCAGATGCCGAGAAACAGATCAGGCCACGGCGTTCTTTTATACATTCTTCAACAGCACGAACAAAACGGGCTCCAACCACAGATCCCATAGAGCCGCCCATGAAGGCAAATTCAAACGCACAAGCAACAACAGGAACACCTTTGACTGTGCCTTTCATAACAACTAATGCGTCTTTTTCATTAGTGTCTTTTTGCGCTGATGTCAGACGATCTTTATATTTCTTTGAATCTTTGAATTTCAGGATATCCTGCGGTTCAAGTTCTGCACCTAATTCACTGCGATTGTTCACATCAAGGAAACGCTCCAGACGTGCTCTGGCACCAATTCGCATATGATGACCGCATTTAGGACATACAGACAAACTGCGTTCTACTTCGGCTTTGTATAATACCTGCTCACACCCATCGCATTTCGTCCATATACCTTCAGGTATGTTATGACGACGTGAGTTATCGCTTTTCGGAAGAATCTTTTCAAGCCAGCTCATGGGATTCCTTACTTTAAGTCTTAACCCGATCAAAACTTACCGATAATCATGTTTTGATCGATAGCGTATCAACCGTGCATTAAAGCACAAAAGTTACAATTTGTTTACTCATCGTTATGATTTATACGTTAAACCATAACGGACCAAGCGGCGGTTTAGGCAAGCCGAAATCTGCCGGATAAGTGACATCAACCAGATATAACCCTTCTGCTTTTGCTGTCGCACCTGAGATAGTTCGATCTCTGGCCTCCAATACTTCTCCTATCCACTCTGTTGGCTTTTCACCGGTTCCCACAAGAAGTAATGAGCCCGTGATATTTCTTACCATATGATGTAAGAAAGCATTGGCCTGAATATCAAGAATGACGTAACTCCCCGCCCGGTGAACAGACAGCGACATGATATTTCTGAATGGTGTGTTGGATTGGCACTGAGCAGCACGGAAAGACGTGAAGTCGCGTTCACCCAGCAATAGTTGACCAGCCGAGTTCATTTTTTCAGCATCCAGAGGATGATAATAATGACTAACGCCTTTCGCTAAAATTCCGGGGCGCAGCGGTTCATTATAGATAATATAGCGGTAACGCCGTGCTGTTGCAGAAAAACGTGCATGAAACGAATCATCAACCACATGCGCCCAACGAACCGCAATATCATCAGGTAACTGAGCATTGATTCCCAAAGTCCATGCTGACATTTGCCGGTTAGCTGATGTATCAAAATGGATAACTTGCCCTGTCGCATTAACGCCTGCATCAGTCCGCCCGGCACACTGAATTTCGACAGGATGATTCGCAACGCGGGATAACGCAGTTTCCAGCTCTTGCTGAATGCTGTTTACTTCTCGTTGTCTTTGCCAACCATAGTAGTTGGCTCCGAAATATTCTATTCCAAGCGCGATACGCATATTTATCTCCGTGCTGAATCGCGCGGGATTATACGTCAGCAGAAGATAAAAAAAAGTGGCGATATCAATCACCACTTTTTGTTTTTTACTAACCGATCCGTGACAGCAATTTTTCGGCTTCTTTTATCTGCTCATTACTGCCTGATGATTGCACTTCCAGTAGCAGCTCTTTCGCGCTGTCCTTATCATCAATTTCGAGATAAGCACGGGCCAGATCCAGTTTTGCCCCTACGCCACCATCATCGTCGATATCAATACCATCATGTTGAGGTAACACATCCGGGAACTCATCCAGACCGATGTCCAGATTTGGCTGAATTGCATCCGGATTACTCACACTCCCAACCTCTTGTTGGTCAGCCTGAGCCAGCAAAGCATCTATTGAAAGATAATCTTCAGCGGAAGCATCATTTTTCTGCTCAGGCTCAAATTGCTGTAACCAGGATTTATCTGCATCGTTATGAACTTCTTGCAGATTTACGTTCGGGGCCAGTGTTGCGGCCAGTGTATCTGCGTCTTGCCCGTCTGAAGGTAGTTCCCATACATCTGGTTCGGAAACCACCTGATCCGACATTTGTAACCCCGGTTCAGCCATCACTTTATTCAGGTTCAGCATTGATGCCAGCTCAGCATCACTCAATTCCAGATCCTGAGGAGCTAGATCAACATCAGAACCTACTGTAGCTGCTGGTTCTAATTCTGGTTCTGGTTCTGGTTCTGTAGCAGAAAATGCAAAATCAGATTCCAAAGCCTGAGCCAAATCTGCATCTGACAGTAATGATGCAAAATCGGATGAGCCTGCTACTGAGGAAGTTTCAATTTCAGCTTCCTCTTGAGCCAACACATCCAGATCAATCTGAGGTTCATCAAAGGTGGACTCCTGAATTTCAGGAATGATGTCAGAAACCACGATAGCTGGTTCAGCTCGCTCTACCTCTGAAGCAAGTTCATGTTCAGCTGCGACAGCTGACGGGATAAGGGATTCATCTTCTAAATTCAAATCAGGAAATGATGTTTCATCATCCTTCGATAAATCCACTGTCAGCAGATCACCGAAGTCACTTTCGGTTTCATCCATCATCAAGGCTGTTGATTCAGCCATTTCTTGTTCTCGGGCAGCCAATTCTTGTTTTGCCCGGGAGCGCAGCCAGAAGCTGAGAACAACCAGCACGGCGAGAACAGGTAATGAAATCAGCAATAACAGATTCAACGGTGTCGCAAGAATATCCTGCCACATACCTTTATCTGATTCGTCTTGTTTGGTTTCAGTAGTTGCATCAGGTTGTTTATCTTCAGGAGCTTTAGCTGATTGTTCCTGTTGGGCTTTCAACTGTTCCTGAAGAGCTGATATCTCCTGCTGTAATTGCTCCTGAGTCTGCATATTGGCTTGCATGCTGCCAATTTGAGAATTCAATTGCTGGATTTTTTCTTTCAGCTCTTTGTTTTCAGCAGCCAATGCTTCATTTTCAACCTGTGTGCCAGTATCTACAGTCGCGGTTGCAGTAGATACTGGAGCCGTTGAAACCGCATTAGAACCGCTACCAGAAACTAATTCCGAGACCTTGCTATCAATTAATGACGGTTCTGTGGATGCAATAACCGTAGTACCTTGTGCTGATGATACGTTTACCGGCGCTGTTGTCGTGACATTTGTTGCTGTGGCAGAAGAAACGGCTTTCGGTGTTTCCACTAGCAGTGTTTTGATATCTTGGGTATTTTCTTTATTAGCTACAGCAGTCTTAACAACCGGTTTCACTACTGGTTTACTGGCGGACGCAGATTTAATTTCACTTAATGAAGGAATTGATAAGCGATAACCAGCAAGTAAGGATTCTGGTGAACCACTTGCAAACGCCCGAGGATTTTTACGCTGTAATGCCTGAATAACCTTGCGGGTAGTAATTCCCTGACCTGGATAAAGTCGCTTGATCTTATTAGCAATAGACCATGTTGTATCTGTATTTTTGACTGGTCCATATGTTTTACTTTCTATAGTTAGACCTGCGACGCCATCTCTGTCTGGTACATACGGACGAGCTATCTTACCGCCCGTTGTTTTCGGTTTTGCAGCAGGCGATGTCTGCTGCAATGGCTGTTGTTGTACGCTACTTTCAGGCCCTTTTATTTCAATATAAAAGTCATCTGATTTATCAGCAGCAATGGCAGATGTTGAATATAAGGCGGCAGCCATTATTGCAAGAGTCAATTGAGATAGCTTAAATCTCATGGTGATGTCCTTTTTATCTATTATCCGGCTCTTCAGATCCAAACTATTCATGAATGGGTAGCGCCATAAAAATCAAAGTGATTATTCTAGGAACAAACCACCTGATTTAACAAACTTTATGATAATGACAGCTTTTTCCTGCTGTCACTATCACATTTAATATCTTAATGAACGATTGGACGACCAAACTGTTCGGCCAGGAGTATCGCATTACTGATTTTTCCGGAACGCAATAAATCAGCGACCAGCATTACACGGAAAGAGTGAATATCAGTATTTCCATTCGTATCGTCCATCGTTACTTGCATAGACACTTTGCTCTGATTGGAACCATGAGTTACTGGGGTCAGCAGTTCTTCTGATAATTGAACCTCATCGCGAGACGATAACATCCGGATGATATCCTCTTTTGGCAGTGCGTCCTCAAGCATAATATCGACTATTACTGTGGTACCAAAAAATACCGGAACCAATAAGGATGAGATAACTGGATGGAGTTTTTCTGCTGGATAGAGTTTTTGCAGCTCCTGTAAGCAAACTGCGTTTTTATCAACCGGAACAGTATTAAATGCCAACTGCGCCGGGAATTGTGCGTTTTCAACCGGTCTGCCGTTCATTAACTGAGCGATTTCTTTAGCCAGCGCTTCTGTGCCTTTTTTGCCGTAACCGGATACTGGTTCCAAGGTTACGATTTTTACCTCAGAAATCGCAGTTTCTTCGAAGAAGGGATGAATCATATTGGCAATGATGATCGTCAGATCTTCAGGACAAGTATGAACAGCTGCACCCATATCTTCATTTTGTGCAGGTAAACTCAGGCCATAATTGGCTGTTTTAAATTCTGCTGATCGTAAATCGATAATTTTGCATCCTTGCTGTTCTGCGGCATTGAATGCTGAGAGATAATCTTCACCATTACCGGCGAAAAAAACCAATTCCGCCTGGGACCAGTCAAAATTGCCGATACTTTGCACATAGACGTCCTGGCTGTTGAACCGGACTGAATCCTGATCTTCCGCATCCAATGCTGTCAGTAAAAAAAGCTGGGCCACCGGGAAGTTGCGTTCCTGCAGCATTTCAAGCAGCGTTTCACTGATTAATTCTTCACTGCCAGCAATAGCAATATTCATTGGCATGTTGCCGTTCTCCTGAATATGGTTAGTTACCTGAAACGGAAAAACCTAACTGAATAAGTTCATTATATTTTTGTTCGGTCGAAACCGTCAGCGAATTCCATTCCCGACGTTCCGGATATTTTTTACGCATCTCGTCAAATCGTCCGGGCAGTCCAATTTGCTGTCGAAAACGGGCATCATCCCGTCTGACGTCATAAACCAGATGAATTAGTTTTTTAAGTACTGCTTCATCAGGCGATGACAACAAGGTCACTGAAGGGATATCTGCTATCGGAAGCATTGACGCCAGCTGCTTGTCAACGTTATAGCCAAAGTGCCGGCAAAATGCTTCATACAACATATAAGTCCCGCGATATTTGCCTTCAAGGCTGTAACCTGCAATATGGGGTGTTGCAATATCTGTATAGGGAACAAGCTCAAGCTGGATATCAGGTTCATTTTCCCAGACATCCATGACGAGTCTGAGTGGTTCCTTCGATTGTTGGCGGTGCAGTAACGCATCATTATCCCAAACTTCGCCTCTCGAAGCATTCAGGACAATTTGTTCTGACCTCAAGGCCTGAATATGCTTTTTGTCCAGTAAGTGATAAGTCGCATATTCGCCCTGACGCGATAATGGAACATGGAAGCTGACCAGATCACACTGTAATGCTTCTTCATAGGAAACAAAGCGACGGGTATCACCAGCTTGTTGTTTAGGGGGATCGCATAATTTTACAGTGATCCCCAAAGCTGCAGCTTTCTCAGCAACAGCGGTTCCGGTGTTTCCAGCACCAATAATTCCCAATGATAAACCTGACAAGGAAAACTGGTACTTTTCAGCCATCACTAGCAATGCACTGATAATGTACTCGCCAACAGAAATCTTATTACAGCCAGGAGCACTGGCAAAGGTAATACCTTTTTCTTCCAAATACGCTTTATCTACATGATCAGTGCCAATCGTCGCTGTACCGACAAATTGCAGTTTCTCAGCTTTGGACAATAGTTCAGGATTAACTTTAGTAACAGAACGCACCAATAAAACATCAGCATCAGCTAACTGCTCTGCAGTTAATGTTCTGCCCGGGCAGCGGATAATTTCACCGAACTCAGAAAATAGCGCTTCTGTCAGCGGCATATTTTCGTCAACCACAATCTTCATGTCTGTCGCCTGAAAAAGAAAAAGGGGCTTATAGCCCCTTATTATGCCATTTAGTCTAATGAAATCATTAGCCTTTATATTTGCTGAATACCAACGTCGCGTTAGTGCCACCGAAGCCAAAGCTGTTTGACATTACAGTATTCAGTTCTGCATCCTGATATTCAGTAACGATTGGCAGCCCTTCAGCTTTTGGATCCATGTTCTCAATGTTGATGCTTGGTGCGATGAATTTGTTTTCCATCATCAACAGGCTGTAGATAGCCTCATGAACACCCGCAGCACCCAGAGCATGTCCACTCATCGCTTTGGTTGCAGAAATCTTCGGCGCTTTATCACCAAATACGGCGTGGATCGCTTCCAGTTCTTTTACGTCGCCAACCGGAGTCGATGTGCCATGAGTATTCAGGTAATCAATTGGCGCAGAAACAGTAGACATTGCCTGCTGCATGCAGCGGACAGCACCTTCACCTGATGGAGCAACCATGTCATAACCATCAGAAGTGGCACCGTAACCAGTGATTTCAGCGTAAATGTGAGCGCCACGAGCCAGAGCATGTTCCAGCTCTTCAACAACTACGATACCGCCGCCACCAGAGATAACAAAACCATCACGGTCTGCATCGTAAGTGCGGGAGGCTTTTTCTGGTGTGTCATTGTATTTGCTGGACAAAGCACCCATTGCATCGAACTGCATAGCCAGTGTCCAATCTACCTCTTCACCACCGCCGGCAAAAACGATGTCTTGTTTACCTAACTGGATCTGCTCCAGCGCATGGCCGATACAATGTGAAGATGTTGCACAGGCAGAACTGATGGAGTAGTTGATGCCCTTGATTTTGAATGGCGTTGCCAGACAGGCTGAAGTTGTAGAAGACATAGTGCGAGGAACCATGTATGGCCCTACACGACGAACACCTTTTTCACGCAGTGTGTCACATGCTTCGATTTGGTTTTTAGATGATGCGCCACCAGAACCAGCCACCAGACCGGTACGAGGATTAGAAACCATATCTTCTGTCAGTTTGGCATCAGCAATTGCCTGCTGCATTGACAAGTAAGCATATGCTGCAGCTTCACCCATGAAACGCAGTACTTTGCGATCAATCAGCTCAGCGACATCCAGCTTGATATTGCCCCATACACGGCTGCGCAGGTTATGTTGTTCAAACTGCTCTGAATAAGAAATACCAGATTTACCCGCTTTCAGGGAAGCCAAAACCTCTGCCGCATTATTGCCCAGGCTAGAAACAATCCCGATACCAGTGATAACAGCTCTTCTCATTAACTTAAGTTCCACTATGACTTATAAGATCTGAGTATAGTTTACCTGTTTTATCTCAACAACTGGTCTGCTTTCCCGTAAAATCCGCTGAACTTTTGTGAAATAGTCGAGATTTTTCCATGCAAAGCACGTTGCAAAACGCCAAATTAAGTTGGAATGATGCTGGAACACCCATTTCAGATTCATTTGGTGATGTTTATTTTTCCAACGATAATGGCCTGCTGGAAACTCGTTATGTCTTCCTGAATCAAAATAATTTACCGGCACGCTGGCAAACACATGATCGGGATCTGTTTGTGATTGCCGAAACAGGATTCGGAACCGGGCTGAATTTCCTGGCGACCTGGCAGGCATTTAAGCAGTATCAAGAGA
>SSEX01000133.1 GCA_008015085.1 Tolumonas sp.
AACAACCGCTCCATATCCAGCCGGGCTTCGGTACCAATCACCTTGAGTTTTTCACCCTTATTACCAATTACCATTTTTTTCTTGCCTTCACGTTCAACCAGAATCAGAGCATTGCTATTGAAGAGTCTGTCTTCTTCGACTTTAAAACGCTCTATTTCAACTGTCACTGAATATGGCAATTCTTCGCCCATAAACCGCATCAGTTTTTCACGGACAATCTCTGATGCCATGAAGCGGGAACTGCGGTCGGTAATATAGTCTTCTGGGAAATAATGTTGCCCTTCAGGAAGTAATTGTCGCGCCATTTCACGGATTTTATCGACGTTTGTTCCTTTGGTTGCCGAAATTGGCAGGATCTCAGCAAAATTCCCTTTCTGCGCCAGCCAATGCAGATGAGGTAATAACACTTCTTTATCTTTGATGTTATCGACTTTATTCACAGCCAGCACAACAGGGCAACGAACATGACGCAGTTTATTCAGCACCATTTCGTCATCATCTGTCCATTGCGTGCCATCAACGACAAACACCACCATCTCTACATCGCCCAGCGAGCTGGTTGCCGCACGGTTCATCAACCGGTTAATAGCTCGCTTTTCTTCGATATGCAGACCTGGCGTATCTACAAAAATGGTCTGATAAGCACCTTGCGTATCAATACCCAAAATACGGTGACGCGTGGTCTGTGGTTTACGCGATGTAATACTGACTTTTTGCCCGAGCAATTTATTCAGTAATGTTGATTTACCAACATTGGGCCGTCCTACAATCGCCACAAAGCCACAGTAGGTTTGTTCTTCGGTCATGCCAATTGCTCCAGAGCTTTTTCAGCAGCAGCCTGTTCTGCTTTTCTGCGGCTGGAACCAATACCAACAAACGCAGATTCAATATCATCAATCACACACTCAACAGTAAACTGCTGGTTATGCGCTTCGCCTTTAACATCTGTCACCGCATAAGTCGGTAACGGACGTCGCCGCCCCTGCAAGAACTCCTGCAGACGAGTCTTCGGATCTTTTTGTTCAACCCCCGGACGGATAGAGTCAAGACGCTCGTTGTACCAGTTCAGCAGCAATCCGCGGATAGCTTCTAAATTACTATCCAGATAAATTGCGCCGATCAGTGCCTCGACTGTATCCGCCAGAATGGATTCCCGACGATATCCCCCGCTTTTCAACTCGCCTGGACCGAGGATCAGGTAATCCCCGAGTACAAACTCACGAGCAAGTTCAGCCAGTGTTTTTTCACGAACTAATGTGGCCCGCATCCGGCTCATATCGCCTTCACTGACATTGGGGAAACGGTGATACAACACTTCTGCGATCACCAAACTCAGAATGGAGTCTCCTAGAAACTCCAATCGTTCATTATGTCGGGAACCAGCGCTACGATGCGTAATAGCGCGAATCAACAAATCTTTATTTTGAAACTTATAGCCTAGCTTTTGTTCCAGGCGTGGTAATTTATCATTCACTGAATACTGCCTATACGATTAAAACGAACACCAGTCGGAATCCATTTAGGCACAGAACTATCTTCCGGGCGATCGAATTCAAAACTCATCCAGATTGCAACCGCCTTTCCAACCAGATTGCGTTCTGGAACAAAGCCCCAGAAGCGACTATCCAAGCTGTTATCACGGTTATCTCCCATTGCGAAATAATGCCCTTCAGGCACAACCCACTCACCCTCAGACTGGCCTGGTTGCTGGTAATATTGACCTACGCGATCCGGAATATAGGTATTTCGCAAAATTTCATGACTTTTCGAAGTAGTCAGTTTCTCTGAGTAATGTTCCAATGGCATACCCAGCTGAGAATAGGCTCCGCTCTCAATGAATGAGGTATCAATTTTTTTCAGCTGAGGACACACTTTGCTGTCATTGCACGCAGGTTGCAAATACAACTCTTTATTACGGAAAATAATTTTATCTCCCGGTAATCCAATCACTCGCTTGATATAGTCAATTTTCGGATTTTCCGGATATTTGAAAACAACTACATCACCACGCTGTGGATGTCCGGTTCCAATTAAAGTCTGATTAGTAATGGGTTCTTTTAATCCATAAACATATTTATTTACGAGAATAAAATCGCCTTCCAGCAGCGTTGGCATCATAGAACCGGAAGGGATCTGAAACGGTTCATAGATAAACGAACGCAGCACCAGCACCGCTGCGATAACCGGGAATATACCTTTGCACTGCTCCACCCATACTGGTTCAGTCATCAGCTTATCAATCACTTCCGCAGTTAACGGCGTTTGTGCTGCTTGCTGGATCTGACGAGCTTTCGCTGCTCGCTGCTTTACTAAAACCCAACGATCCAATAACCAGACAAAACCAGTCACGAATGTCACTGTGACCAGAATCAGTGCAAAAGTATTAGCCATTAATTAGTTATCCTTTCCAACATGCAGGATCGCAAGGAATGCTTCCTGAGGAACATCCACTCTTCCCAGCGATTTCATTCGTTTTTTACCTTCTTTCTGCTTATTCAGCAGTTTTTTCTTACGGCTAACGTCACCGCCATAGCATTTCGCTAATACGTCTTTACGCATCGCTTTTACCGTACTACGGGCAATGACGTGGTTACCGATGGCAGCCTGGATGGCTATATCAAACATCTGCCGAGGGATCAGCTCACGCATTTTTTCAACCAGCTGACGGCCTCGAGTCTGCGCATTATCGCGGTGTGTGATGATCGCTAAAGCATCAACTCGTTCACCATTGATCATAATATCCAGACGAACCATATCAGCTTCCTGGAATCGCTTGAATGCATAATCCAGAGAGGCATAACCCCGGCTGGTCGATTTCAGGCGATCAAAGAAATCCAGAACCACTTCAGCCATCGGAATTTCATAGGTCAGTGCGACCTGATTGCCGTGATAAACCATGTTGGTCTGCACACCACGTTTCTCAATACAAAGTGTGATGACATTACCAAGATAATCTTGTGGAACCAGGATGTTACATTCTGCAATTGGTTCTCTCAGTTCCTGAATATTCGTCACAGCTGGCAAACGAGCCGGGCTATCAATCTGAATGGTCTCACCATCAGTCAGTACAATTTCATAGACTACGGTTGGAGCCGTTGTGATCAGATCAAGATCATACTCCCGCTCCAGACGTTCCTGAATGATTTCCATATGTAACATACCCAGGAAACCACAACGGAAACCGAATCCCAGAGCAGCAGAGTTTTCAGGTTCGTAGAACAGTGATGCATCATTCAGCGATAATTTTTCCAGAGCATCACGGAATGCCTCATAATCATCAGACGAGATCGGGAATAAACCGGCATAGACCTGAGGTTTTACTTTTTTGAAACCAGGTAATGCTGATTCAGCACCATTTTTTGCTAATGTCAGCGTATCGCCGACCGGAGCACCGTGGATATCTTTGATACCACAGACAACCCAGCCCACTTCACCACAGGTTAGTTCAGCCGTATCTTTCTGTTTTGGCGTGAAAATCCCCAAACGATCAACACCCCAAGTCTGGCCGGTGCTCATGACTTTAATTTTATCGTTCTTTTTCAATGAACCGTTTTTAATGCGGACTAATGAAACAACACCCAGATAATCGTCAAACCATGAGTCAATAATTAAAGCTTGTAATGGTGCATCAGGATCACCGATTGGTGCAGGAATCTTTTTGACAATATCTTCCAAAACATCATCAACACCGAGACCTGTTTTTGCAGAACACCGAACAGCATCAACTGCATCAATACCAACTATGTCTTCGATTTCTTCAGCAACACGTTCAGGTTCTGCCTGCGGAAGATCGATTTTGTTCAGTACTGGTACAACTTCAAGATTCATTTCCATAGCGGTGTAGCAGTTAGCCAGAGTCTGAGCTTCTACCCCCTGGCCAGCATCAACAACCAACAAGGCACCTTCACATGCTGCAAGTGAACGGGATACCTCATAAGAAAAGTCGACATGCCCAGGCGTATCAATGAAGTTCAGCTGATAGGTTTCCCCATCTTTGGCTTTATAGTTCAGCGTAACACTCTGTGCCTTAATGGTGATCCCTCGTTCACGCTCAAGATCCATGGAATCAAGTACTTGCTCCTGCATTTCGCGGGCTGTGAGTCCCCCGCAAATCTGGATCAAACGGTCGGACAAGGTAGATTTACCATGGTCTATATGGGCAATAATAGAGAAGTTACGAATATTCTTCATGTGGTCTTTATATCTGATGTCATGTAATTAACAGTAATTTGGGCAGGATTTTATCGGATAAGCGGCAGTAGAGCTATGATTAGTAGCAGCTGATTACATTCCTCTCCGTAATCAGCCATTCATAAATATCATTATTCTACCACCATCCTTAAGTTTCTATATGACAGACTGGAATGTTAACCCCCAAGATGACCGGTTTATAATCCGTATGAGTCAGTCGGGTTGAACGCAACCGCATCAAAATAAACCCGGCTAAACATCCCAGAAAAGCACCAGCAATCACAGGTAACTCACTATTAGATTCAGATAACAATTGACCGATGGCCGCGCCGGCAATCAGAGAAAAAAGTGGCAATAAATATGCGAGCATCGCTGTTTTAAGTAACCCTCGCTCAGGGATACCTATTCTGACCTGTTGTCCTACCTCAACGGAAAACGGACACTCGATGTCAATCGTATGGTCTTGCTGATTTTTGTCGTCAGTATCAGAACTGATTCCACAGCTGGATTGGTGCTGACAATGGCCGCAAGCTGTTGCTCGGCTATACTGCACCCTTGCAACACCAGATTTTATAGCGACAACCGTTGCAATGGCCTCTATCATCAACAGCTCCTTATTTTCACTGAGTTCGACGGATTGTATCAGCGATACGACGCAAACTATTTAACGGTAATTCGCCCACCACTGTCAGATTGATGCCATCTTTCCGATCCAGCGAAAGAATAGATGTTGCACCATGCACCGCAATTTGTTCGCGATCTTGTCTGCTTGTATTTTCTGCCTGACGGGAAATATAGACAGAGACATCAACTAATCCATCACTAAGCAAGAAATAGTCCACTAATTCATCACTGCCCACTAACTTGTGCTGATCCACTGACCTGGATTTGAATCCGCTTGGTAACCAGCCAATGGACCATTGACGAGACGCAGGTTCAGCCCGGTAAAGATCATTTACAGCCTCAGCTTTCGGCACTTTCATGGAGGCCAATGTATTGATGTTCGGCGAATGTTCAGATAAAAATCTGAAATCAACTCCCATGTATTGTTCGACAACATTACCCTGTGAGTCGCTTACATCCAATCGCAATAAAACACCTGATTTTTGTTCAAGCCACAGTATAAAATTGTATTTATTCTCATCTTTTGCAGTCAAACGAACTGACTGAGCAATTTGTCCCGCAATACGAGTTTTGCCCGTGCGAACAACATCATAATTGCTAAGTAAATATTCAGGGGAACAATTCAGGATAGAAAACCACAAACCAGGCAACTGTGATTCCTTAAGCGTATAGGAAACTTCCGCCGACTCAGCAAATGTAACTTGCGTATTTTTTCCAAGATATTCTGTTGGCCGGCCACTGAGTGTCAGCAGGTGTGTGATTTCGGTGTTGTTGTTCCAACCATGTGTTAATCGCAGCGGTTCGATGCTGTTTTGGAACAAATGCACCATCACAAGCTCAAAATTGTTGTGATGATAACCACGTTGTATCTGAAATAATAAAGCCTCAGCAGAAGGTTCGGCAGAGGCTTTGGTATTCAATAAGCTAACAAAAAAGAAAGCTACAATTATGTGAAATTTCAAAATTCAACTACCGCTCAGCAGGTGACAAACGTTGTTGTAACTGATGATCCTGAATATAACGGGCAATACGCTGGCGTTGTTCCTGCAACTGTTGTTCCGTCATCTGAGACGAAGCCAACGCAGATGAGTGAGTTCGCTCTGACTGATAATTTACACTAACAGGGATCGCTGCACTACCTCCAACGGGAACCGTATTAAGTACCGGCCCCTGCTTGATATCAGCCAGTTCTGATGAATGTTGGTACTGTTGGACCCCCACCAGTACAGCAACCGCCACTGATGCAGCAATACCATATTGCCCGGCTACCCGCATAAATTGCTGTATATTAGGCTTAACCACAGAAAACAGTGAATGCCGTGTTTTTGGTGCAACAATCGCAGGCTCCAGCTCCAATGCGTCTGCTATGCGCTGAGAAAGAGATAGATCCAGTTGTTCTGGCAGGTCATCCCGCATTGCATCGCCAATAATATGATAATGATCCCATATTTCTATAGCTGACGGATCATTCAACACAGCCTTTAGCGATTGCTCTGATACTGAATGGTTATCGACCAGAGCTGATACACGTTCTTTTGATGTTGTCATACTAATCCGTTACTCCATTCCATGCAGGATAATCCTAGTCAGTTCCCTGCAGTACGGCCTTAAGACGATTATCGATAACTTCCCGTGCACGAAAAATACGGGATCTCACAGTTCCGACAGGACAGCCCGTCACATCAGCAATCTCTTCGTAACTTAAACCTTCAATCTCACGTAACGTAATCACTGTTCTTAAATCTTCCGGTAGCGATTGCAAAGCATTCACTACCGTTTTTCGAACTTGATCAGATGACAATAAACGTTCCGGACTCGCAATATCACGTAACGCCTCACCTGAATCATATTGCTCAGCATCATCAATATCGACTTCCACCCCTGGTGAACGACGGCCATTGGAAGTCAGGTAGTTCTTCGCCGTATTAACCGCGATACGATACAGCCATGTATAAAAAGCACTGTCATTTCTAAATGAAGGCAAGAAACGATAAGCACTGATAAACACTTCCTGAACCACATCGGCGATGTCGCCAGAGTTACTCACATACCGGCTAACCACATTCATTATTTTCCGTTGGTATTTCGTGACCAACAGATTAAACGCCTGTTTGTCGCCTCGCTGTACCCGTTCAACGATCTGTTGATCAATATCTATGTCGCTCATATCTACGCCGATTTCCTCCCCATCACCCTATCGGCGCAAAGTAGCGCACTTAATGAGACAGTATTTTCGAAGAAAAGTTCAATTCTCCGCAAAAAAACGTGATCCGGGCTGTACCTGAGCATCAGTTGGGCTAGTATAAAGCTTTCATCATCAAGGCCAATGATACTTATGAAACAAAATATTGAATACTCTTGTGATGTTTTGATCATTGGCAGTGGTGCCGCAGGCCTTACTTTAGCATTGCGTCTGGCTGACCATGCGAAAGTAATGGTGTTGAGCAAAGGGCCCCTGAGTGAGGGGGCAACCTATTATGCCCAGGGAGGCATCGCTGCTGTTGCAGAAGAAACGGATAGCGTCGAATCACATGTAAACGATACGTTAATCGCTGGCGCTGGCTTATGCGATAAAAGTATAGTTCAGTTCACCGCAGAAAATGCTAAAGAATCCATAGACTGGCTTATCCAGCAAGGTGTTCCGTTCGATAAAGAAGAACATTCAGAAGATGGCGAACCCGCATATCATTTAACTCGTGAAGGTGGACACAGTCACCGCCGTATCTTTCATTCCGCAGATTCCACAGGGAAATACGTTGAGATAACACTGGTTGACCGCGTAAGGCAACATCCTAATATCCAGTTGATGGAACGTTTTAATGCCGTTGATCTGATCACAACCAGAAAACTAGGTATTCCAGGTAACCGGGTTTTAGGAGCCTATATCTGGAACCGGACGAAAGAACAGGTTGAAACGGTCAGTGCGCGTTTTGTTGCACTAGCGACCGGGGGGGCCTCTAAAGTATATCAGTACACATCTAACCCAGATGTCAGCTCCGGGGATGGTATCGCCATGGCATGGCGTGCTGGTTGCCGCGTTGCCAACATGGAATTTAATCAATTCCATCCGACCACACTATTCCATCCTGATGATCGCAATTTCTTACTCACCGAAGCTTTACGTGGTGAAGGTGCTTTATTAAAGCGTCCTGATGGGTCACGCTTTATGCCGGACTTTGATCAACGCGCAGAGCTGGCCCCCCGGGATGTGGTAGCACGAGCTATCGACTATGAGATGAAACGCTTAGGTGTCGACTGCATGTTTCTCGACATTAGCCACAAACCGGCCGAATTTGTACAGAAACATTTCCCAACTATTTATGAACGCTGCTTAAAGCTTGGCATTGATATTACGAAGCAGCCTATTCCTGTTGTGCCAGCAGCCCACTACACCTGCGGCGGTGTAATGAGTGACAAATTTGGTCAGACTGATGTTCCTGGGCTCTACGCTATTGGTGAAGTGTCCTATACCGGTTTGCATGGTGCAAATCGTATGGCATCAAACTCAATACTGGAATGTATCGTTTTTGCACAGTCTGCGGCTAAAGATATTCTGGCCCGCTTGCCTATGAGCAGCATGCCGCCTTCATTACCAGCCTGGGATGAAAGTCAGGTTTCTAATTCTGATGAAGAAGTCGTTATTCAGCACAACTGGCATGAGTTGCGGTTATTTATGTGGGACTACGTCGGCATTGTACGTACCAACAAACGACTTGAACGGGCGAAACGACGCATCGACTTACTCAAGCAGGAAGTACATGAGTATTACGCTAATTTCCGGGTATCAAATAACTTGCTGGAATTACGCAATCTGCTGCAAGTTGCTGACCTAATAGTTCGTTCAGCCATGGCACGGAAAGAATCCCGCGGGTTGCATTACAATCTGGATTATCCTGAACAACAGGATAACCCGTCGCCAACCATTCTGATTCCAGGTGACTACTGAGATCTCATCGTGATCCGCCGGGCAATCCGGCGGTATTCTGCTTCATTCATACTGTCAGAAAACAGCCATAGATGAATAGATTTTTCGCCATTTAAAATCAGCCAAATAAAGCCATATCCTACTTTGGATGCTGCAGATATATGGTAAAACTTACCGTCTATAAAAATTTCATCACCTCGCATTTCAAACACAAAATGCCGATGATAAGCCTGGTACAAAGACCAGAACAACGTAGACCCCCACAAAACAAAGAACATTAACCACCAGTGGCCATGCAAACCGATCCACGCCAGCCATCCAACAATAATATGGCCAATCAGCAAAAACAGCTGATGCTGATGCGATGGTTCAACGTGAATGACGTGTCTGATGTTTTTCACGAATGACTCCTAATATTGGCTGCAATGACGGATCCGACGGAACTTCAGCTCTTAGCAAACAACGAAATAACTCCAGATCTGAACAATCCAAAACACGTTGAAAATCATGCTGTAAGGTAACCGGAAGGTCTGAATACTCATACTCAAGAAACTGACTAAGAATGATATCCAATTCCAACATTCCTCTGCGGCAAGCCCAGTCTAGTTTGGATCGTTCAATGCTCATATATCATGCTTTCCTCTGTTAGTTTCCGCAATATCAGCTGACAAACCATAGTCCGTTATTTAACATTAAAGATACATTCCAATAATGGAAAAATCACAATGAATGAAAAACAGTTATTTCCTTCTGAGCCAAGCGTCTACCACATAAATGACATGGCGATTATCCGACTGGAAGGTGCTGACGCTATAAAGTACCTGAACGGACAGGTTACTTGTGATGTAACTGCGTTAAAGCCTGGGCAACAAACGCTCGGGGCTCATTGTACGCCAAAAGGAAAAGTTCTGGCGACGTTCAGATTACTTAGACGAGAGACTGATCTACTGTTGATCTACAGAAAAGAATTGAGAGAGCTTCAGCTATCTGAACTGAAAAAATATGCCATCTTTTCCAAAGTCACCATCACTGATGCCAGTGATCAGTTTGGACTGCGAGGAATGGCCGGGACTGGGTCAGATGAATGGCTTTCTATTCATACATCGGCTACGGCTAATACTGATCTGTTGCAGATCACACCAGATCGATGGT
>SSEX01000063.1 GCA_008015085.1 Tolumonas sp.
AATATGTCTTCTTCGCAACAGCGAACGGTACTGTGAAGAAAACTGCACTATCTGCATTCTCCCGTCCACTGAGTTCTGGTATTCGTGCGATTACCCTGAAAGAGGGTGATGAACTGATCGGTGTGGGTATCACCGATGGCAGCAACGAAATCATGTTGTTCTCTGACGCGGGTAAAGTCGTACGTTTTGCCGAAGGCAACAGCCGCGGCAATGAAGCTGACAGCGATGCGGATGATGAAGCAGAAGAGTCAGAAAACGAAAACGCTGAATCCAGCAGTTCTGGTAAAGGTATCCGCCCAATGGGACGTACCGCCGCAGGTGTTCGCGGTATCAAGCTGGCAGATGGCGACAAAGTAGTTTCTCTGATCGTTCCTCGGGGTGACGGCGCAGTTCTGACCGCAACCGAAAATGGTTATGGCAAACGTACTGCACTGTCTGAATATCCGCTGAAAAATCGTGCAACACTGGGTGTTATCTCCATTCAGGTTTCTGAACGTAACGGTAAAGTAGTTGGTGCTATTCAGGTCGATGAGTCTGATGAAATCATGCTGATCACCAATGCGGGTACTCTGGTGCGAACCCGAGTGTCTGAAGTGGGTCTGATTGGCCGTAATACTGCCGGTGTTCGTTTGATCCGTACCGGTGATGACGAAAAACTGGTGAGCCTTGAGCGGGTAGCAGAACCGGAAGGTGATGAGACTGATGCCGAAGGTGATGTGGATACTTCTGCTGAGTCGTCTGCTGAATAATATCTGGAGAGGATGTAGTACATGAACATAAGCAAATTCTTGTTAGCAGCTTTGCTGTTGAATGGAATTCAGACTGTCTCTGTCGCTGCAACAGACTCTGGTGAAAAAGGTGCTCCGGCTAAGCCATCTTTGGTGACGCCGGAGATGATGGCGAAATATGCCATTACCAAGCAGACTCTGGATAAAAAACCAAACTGTAACGACGTTAAAGTTCCGTTATTGCTGGCTTTTTGTGAACGCCCTGTCCTGACAAAGCTGGATGGACAAATCCGTACGCTGATGCAGGATCTGCCTTCCAAACAGTCTCATTATCCTCAGGTGGATTTGCAGAAAGACCATCAGTCCTGGTTGGCTCGCCACGATGAGTGCATGAAAGACAAAGACCTGAAAATGTGTCTTGAACTTTCCTACATGGAAAGATTGTCTGAATTGCAGTCACAGTTTGATTTGGTACCGAAAGAAGGCCCAATTCATTACCAGTGTGGTGCGGATAAACATGATGTATGGTTAACGTTTTACGCAACATCTCTGCCAGCGGTCATTGTGAAGAATAATGATCAATACCGTGAAGCATTTATGGGGCCTCTCAGCCGGGGAGTGAAGTATACATCGCATGAACTGACCGTGGTTGAGCGTAAACAGGCTGCAACGATACAGTGGGATGATAAGACGCTGGAATGTCAGCAATTAGCTGACTAACCCACCGTTATCATCTGACATGATTAGGGACAGGTTTATGCCTGTCCTTTCTTTTTCTGCCATAACAGATTCAGACTACACTTATCCCGATAGGTCTCAGAAATGCGGGGTAGGTATGATGCAAACCCGAAATGGTCACTGCCAGAAGCTAGGTGCCTCAATTGAATGCGGCGGCGTCAATTTTGCGCTGTGGGCGCGTCTGGCCAGCTCAGTCGAGCTGTTGCTGTTTTCATCCCCCAATGATGCTAATCCCTCTGTTATCAAGCTAAACCCCAAAGTGAACCGTACGGCCTATTACTGGCATATCTGGGTTGAGGGCATTGGTGATGGGCAATTATATGTATTTCGAATCAATGGCCCATGGCGTCCGTATGAAGGTACTCGTTTTGATCCAGAAAAAGTCTTACTTGATCCTTATGGATTGTTAATTGATTTCCCGGACAATTACGATCGCTATGCTGCAGCTAGAAAAGGTTCAAATGTGCATTGCTGTGCTAAAAGCATCGTGGTGAATACAAATGAATATGACTGGGAAAACGATATATCACCAAACCATCCTCTGTCTCGTTCTGTCATTTATGAGCTTCATGTCGGCGGCTTTACCCGGCATTCATCAGCCGGTTTAGCGCCGGAATTGCGCGGCACCTATGCCGGATTACTGGATAAAATTCCCTATCTCAAAGTCCTCGGTATCACGACCGTAGAGCTTTTACCTGTATTCCAGTTTGATCCGCAGGAATGCTCTGCCGGGCGGAGTAATTACTGGGGCTATTCTCCAATGTCTTTTTTTGCGGTTCATAAGCAGTATTCCTCAGACCAAAGCAGGACTGGTGCCATGAACGAATTCAGGGATATGGTAAAAACGCTGCATAAAGAGGGAATAGAAGTCATTCTGGATGTTGTCTACAACCATACATCAGAAGGTGATGAACATGGGCCAACCTTTGGATTTCGGGGGTTTGATCACGAGGCATATTATATTCTTGATCAGCAAACCCACCGGGATATGAATTATTCCGGGTGCGGAAATACGGTGAATGGCTCGCATCCGGTGACTAAACGCATGATCATCGATAGCCTGCATTACTGGCGGGATGTGATGCATGTCGACGGTTTCCGGTTCGATCTCGCCTCGATCTTATCCAGAGATGAAGATGGTAACCCTTTGGTTAATCCGCCGACATTGCTTGCTATTGATACTGATCCGGTGCTGGTCAATTGTAAAATGATTGCAGAAGCGTGGGATGCTGGTGGGCTTTATCAGGTTGGTTCGCTGGCGGGTTCCCGCTGGAGAGAATGGAATGGACAGTTCCGGGATGATGTGCGCCGTTTTATTAAAGGTGACAGAGGGACGGTGAACTTATTTGCCGATCGGTTTATTGGCAGCCCGAATATTTACAACTACCACCATGCTGATCCGGAAAAAAGCATCAATTTTGTTACCTGTCATGATGGTTTTACGCTATGGGATCTGGTGACCTATAACGAAAAACATAATGAAGCTAACGGTGAAAATAACCGGGATGGTGCGAATGACAATCACAGCTGGAATCATGGTACGGAGGGGGAAACCGACGATCCGTTCATTAACGCGCTGAGAATTAGGCAAGCTAAAAACCTGTTTACATGTAATTTATTGTCTATCGGCACACCGATGCTATCCATGGGTGATGAACTGTTACGCACGCAACAGGGAAACAATAATGCGTATTGCCAGGATAATCCTCTAAGTTGGATGAACTGGGCCACGACTCAGCGGAATCATGATATGCACCGGTATGTGCAGCAACTGCTCAGATACCGGAAATATATTTTCAATCGTGAACGGGATAACGGAGGCATGTTTTCTCTGTCTGATATGTTGCGAGGCTCCCAAATCAACTGGCATGGTGTTGAACCATATAAACCCGACTGGAGTGAGAATTCACATGCGATTGCATTTTCAGCCATCCCCCTCGAGCTGAATAGCGCGATGTACATTATTTTTAATATGTACTGGGAACCGCTGACATTTACGTTACCGTATCCACCGAGATATATAGAGGGAAGGTGGCATAAACTTCTGGATACCTCACAAGAATCACCGGGGGATATAGTTACTTTTGGTGAGGATCTGCCTGCTGTTGAACGCAGATACCGGGCTGATGCTCGTTCAGTCTGCATGTTCGTCTGCGGTGAGTTTACCGGCGTGCATGAAGAGCTGGATTAGCTGGTGAATCAGCGAGAGATGAGTAGAATGACAGCCTCATTTTTTAAGGTTGCAATATGTCTTTTTCATCTCCTTCATCAGGCTCTGGCCGAATCATTCTTGCACCTATGGAGGGTGTGCTTGATCCATTACTCCGTGAAATTCTCACTGCAGTAAATCACTACGATTTATGTGTCACTGAATTTGTCAGAGTGGTAGACCAACTGCTGACGAAGAAGACATTACTGCGTCTATGTCCTGAGTTGCTGCAAAATGGAAAGACCCGAAGTGGAACACCTGTTCGTGTGCAGCTATTAGGCCAGCATCCGCAATGGCTGGCAGAAAATGCCGTTCTGGCAACAGAAATGGGTTCGCCCGGTATTGATATCAATTTTGGTTGTCCGGCGCGTAGGGTCAACCAGTCATGCGGGGGCGCCGCGTTGTTAAAAGAACCGGAAGCCATCTACAAAATCTTAAAAGCCGTACGGGACGCATTACCCGCTGGCCAGATCTTATCGGCTAAAGTACGGCTTGGCTGGAGTTCTCCAGAGGAGTGTCATGAAATTATTGATGCTGTGCTGAAAGGCGGTGCAGATGAGCTGGCGATACATGCCAGAACGAAAGAAGATGGCTATAAAGCAGATGCAATTAAATGGGAATGGATTAATACCGTTCGTCCGGCAATTAATATTCCACTCATCGCTAACGGCGAGATCTGGAATGCTTCAGATGCGGCGCAATGCAGGAAAACCACGGGTTGTGCAGATTTAATGGTAGGGCGGGGTGCATTACAGCTGCCGAATCTTGGTGCAGTGATAGCCAGAAATGAGGCTGAAATGTCATGGACTACGGTTATAGGGTTATTATTGCAATATGCGGAAGCTGCGCTTCTGCAGCCTCGTTCCGATTATCTGGCAAGCAGATTAAAACAGTGGCTGGTATTTTTGAAGCAACAGTATGTGGAGGCTGCAGAATTGTTCAGCATTATACGCACGATCCATGATACCGATGCGTTTATCGCACAGTTACATCAAGCAAAAACAAAGTGGGCCTAACGCCCACTTCATCATTATTTATTCTTCGTTGGTCAGAGGCCAGCCACCAAGCGCCTTCCATTTATTAACAATATAACAAAACAACTCTGCAGTACGTTCAGTATCGTAGAGAGCAGAATGCGCTTCATCATTATCAAAAGGAATTTCCGCTGCCCGGCAGGCTTTTGCCAGCACGGTTTGACCCAGAGCCAGGCCTGATAGTGCCGCAGTATCAAACGTGGCAAACGGATGAAACGGATTCCGTTTCAGCGATGCCCGTTCAGATGCAGCCATAATGAAGCTATGGTCGAACGTTGCGTTGTGCGCAACCACAATGGCTCGGTTACAGTCTTCAGCCTTCATACCTTTGCGAATAATCTTAAAGGTCTCATGTAAAGCATCATGTTCACTGACTGCGCCGCGTAACGGATTAAATGGATCAATGCCATTAAATTCGATAGCTGCCTTTTCAATGTTAGCACCCTCGAATGGTTCAATGTGAAAATGAATGGTCTGGTCTATGGACAACCAGCCATCCTGATCCATTTTTAATGTCGTTGCGGCCATTTCCAGTAACGCATCCGTTTTCGGGTTGAATCCGGCTGTTTCAACATCAATAACCACCGGATAATAACCACGAAAGCGATCTTTTAAGCACATAAACAGATACCAACTCAGAATTTATAATAGTAAGTAACCTCCGGTAAATCCGGGGGCTAATCTTATTTAATTAAGGCTCAATAATTTCTTGTTTGCTCATTAGCCCCATTTTCTCAAACAGGCCAAACAGGAGACTAACGACAATAGCCAGCAATGTTGCTAATGCCATGCCTTTCAATGATACCGTACCAATTTCGACATGAGCACCAGACAGGCCTACGATTAGAACAATAGACGTCAGGATCAGGTTTTTCGGCTTGCTGTAATCAACTTTAGACTCAACCAGCATCCGAACACCAGACGCAGCGATCACTCCGAATAACAACAGTGACACGCCACCCATCACCGGAACAGGAATACTGCCGATCAGGGCGGTGAATTTGCCCATAAAAGCCATTACGATAGAAATAAGGGCGGCACCACCAATCACCCAAACGCTATAAACACGAGTGATTGCCATAACACCGATGTTTTCACCGTAAGTGGTTGTTGGAACAGAGCCGAAGAAACCAGACAGGGTAGTTGAAACACCATCGCCCATCAGAGAACGGTGCAGGCCTGGATCTTTCTTGAGGTCTTTGCCGATGATTTTTTCAGTGACAATAAAGTGGCCGATATGCTCTGCAATGACCACGAAAGCCGCAGGCAGAATGGTAATGACCGCTCCCCAGTTAAGTTCTGGTTTGTAGAAAGTTGGTACTGAGAATACAGCAGCGGTGTTAACAGCATCAAACTTAACAATTCCCATTGCCAATGCCAGTAAGTAACCGGCTCCAATAGCGATCAGAATTGGGATAACGCCCAGAAAGCCACGGAACAGCACTGAACCAAAAACAACCACACCGAAAGTGAACATAGAGACTGTTACAGTGGTTGGATCCAGTGTTTTTGCGGTCAAACCAGCCATATCAGCAGCTACAGGTGCCAGTTCAAGACCGATAATCGCGACGATGGCGCCCATCGCCGCCGGAGGGAAGACAACGTCAATCCAGCGATGGCCGAATGTTTTGATGATCAGTGATACGGTGATGAAAATCAGACCTGATGCAATAAAACCACCTAATGCCGCGTTATAGCTGAGGGTAGTCATAACTGCAAATACAGGTGAGAGAAACGCAAAGCTTGAACCCAGATAAGCAGGCACTTTACCCTGACACAGGAACAGATAAATCAAAGTACCGATACCATTGAACAGCAATACGGTACCTGGATCGATTTTAAACAGCATTGGTACTAATACAGAAGCACCGAACATCGCGAATAAATGTTGCAGGCTCAATGGGATAGATTGCAGCAACGGTGGTCGTTCATTGACCTGAATGATCTGTCTGCGCACAGACGCCTCCTTTTCTAGGTGAAGCAATAATAAAATCCAAAAAATCGGAGCATTATCGCAAAATCGGGCCTTTATTTATATGGGACTCAGCATAAATAACCCCAGAAAGAATAATTCTAAAGATCTCGACTGTGTTGCCGATAGAAGGATAAGGCGAAGGAGGCGGCGCAGTGAAATACTTGATTGTTATTGCAGGAATGGTGTTTTTTCCTGTCAGTCATGCAGGTGTGCTTGAGTATGGCGCGTCACTTGACCAATCTATCTGGAAAATGGCCAGCGAGACTCCATTGGAGTGTCGGTTGGAACATATTATCCCCGGCTGGGGCAAAGGTGCGTTTGTCAGTTATGCCGGTAAGAATATTAATATGGATTTTGAGCTAAAGCCTTTGCGCCCGCAAGCCAGGATCCAGACTGTTACCGTTCGCTCTCTGCCTCCGACCTGGCGTCCGGGTGTTGCCGAAAGCAGTATTTCCAAAGTACGGTTTTATAAGCAATTTGATGGATTAGTTAATGGGCAGGCAGCCTGGACAATGCTGGATGAACTGGAAGGCGGATATACACCATCATTCCTATTCCGGGATTGGTATCACCAGAACCAGCCAATTAAAGTTTCTGTATCGGCTGTTGGTTTTCGTCTTACTTATCAGAAATTTCTGGGCTGTATGCAAAGTCTGCTGCCTTATACATTTGAAGATATTGCATTCACGATCCTGAATTATGAGAAAAACAGTGATGAGCTGACTCCGTACTCCAAGCGCCGCCTCGCAATGATCGGTGAATATCTGAAGGCAGACCCGCAAATGGATCTGGTTTTAGTTGATGCTTATACTGATAGTCTTGGCGCTAAATGGCCTAATCAGCAACTTTCAGAAAAACGAGCTGCCAGTGTAAAGAAATTTTTCAGCGAGATGGGTGTTGAGGAACAAAGAGTGCAGGTGGAAGGGCATGGAGAGAAACAACATGTCGCGACTAATGACACTGAACGAGGCAGGGAAACAAACCGCAGAGTAGTCATTTCAATGCAGCGATGGACTCCGCCGATATTTAACTCTGCCGCAAAAACGGCCTCTCGATGAGGCCGTTCTTATCTCAATTACCCAGACCTTTTCCTGCATCTTTTTTATTGATCAATTCGATTTTATAACCGTCCGGATCTTCCACAAATGCAATCACAGTAGTACCGCCTTTAACCGGACCTGGCTCACGGGTTATTTTAGCGCCAGCTGCCCGCAGAGCTTCGCAAGTAGCATAGATATCTTCAGCTTCCAAAGCAATATGGCCATAGGCAGTGCCTAATTCATAACTTTCAACACCCCAGTTATAAGTCAGCTCAATGACTGTTTCATCTGTTTCTTCACCATAGCCAACGAATGCCAGAGAATATTTATATTCTTCATTATCGCTCTGTCGCAAAAGCTTCATACCCAACACTTCGGTGTAAAACTTAATAGAACGATCTAAATTACCAACACGTAACATGGTGTGCAGAATGCGCATAATTACTCCTCGGGGTCAGTTTTATCTTTATACTCGCACAAATCTTCGATCAAACAAGAACCACAACGTGGTTTGCGTGCAATACAGGTGTAACGGCCATGCAGGATCAGCCAGTGATGTACATCTAATTTAAACTCTGCCGGGACATGCTTCAGTAGTTTTGCTTCCACCTCGTTAACATCTTTACCAGGAGCAAAACCGGTTCGGCTGGCAACCCGGAATATATGGGTATCAACAGCAATGGTTGGCCAGCCAAAGGCGGTATTCAGCACAACGTTGGCTGTTTTTCTGCCAACTCCCGGCAATGCTTCGAGTGCTGCCCGATCTTCCGGAACGAGGCTTCCGTGGCGCTCAATCAGGATCTGGCACGTTTTGATGATGTTCTCTGCTTTGGCGTTATATAAACCAATAGTTTTGATATAGTTTTTCAGGCCATCAACGCCGAGAGCCAGAATGGTTTCCGGCGTATTAGCATGTGGATACAACTTTGCTGTAGCCTTATTAACACTGATATCAGTTGCCTGCGCCGATAAAATCACAGAGATCAATAACTCAAATGGTGTGGCATATTCGAGCTCTGTGGTCGGGTGCGGGTTTGCTTCGCGCAATCGCTCAAGAATCTGCCGGCGTTTATCTTTATTCATATATCAGAATGTTGTTGTCCGGGCCCGTTCAATCTGAACCCGTACCGGCGTTTTTTTCCTTGCAAACCGGGCATTAATGACATTTTTCAGTGCGATCATACAACCAAGCACAAGAAAAGCACCTGGCGGTAAGATAGCCAGCAAGAAGGTGTTATCACTATGATAAATATCAATACGCAAGGCAGAAGCCCATGATCCAAACAATATATCTGCACCGGCAAATAATGTTCCCTGACCAAGTATCTCTCTGATACTACCCAGAATAAATAGCGTCAGAGCAAAGCCCATGCCCATCACAAAACCATCGAATGCTGACTTGATAGGGCTATTCTGGCTGGCAAATGCTTCCGCGCGTCCTGCCACGATGCAATTAGTTACAATCAACGCAATAAAAATCCCCAATGACTGATATAACGCATAGGTATACGCATTCATAAGCAGTTGCAGGCAAGTGACTATCGCGGCAATTAACAAGACATAAATTGGAATACGGATCTCATTGGGTATCCAGCGTCTGAATATAGAAATACCCAAATTTGATAATGTCAGCACCAACATAGTGGATAACCCCATACCCAGCGCATTAGCCGCTGAAGTAGTGACAGCAAGAGTAGGGCACAAGCCCAGCACTTGCACAAGAATCGGGTTATTTTTCCACAAGCCCTGTTTGGCGATTTCCCGAAAAGCATTTCCGGTGACCTTTGGCTGAGGGGAAAGGTCATGACACCCTTTTGGTGATGATTCCATTATTTCGACTCACAGGATGGAGCTTGTTCAATGAGCTCAGGGTTACTTTGCACAAAATACAGCACATTTTTCAGTTGTTTGACTACTGCTCGGGGAGTAATGGTCGCGCCAGTAAAACTATCAAATTGGCCTCCATCTTTTTTTACAGCCCATGATCTTTCGTTTTCTGCAGTTAACTTTTGATGATTAAAGCTATCTATCCAGCTGCTTTTGCTACGCTCGATTTTATCGCCCAGACCGGGAGTTTCATGATGTTCCAGCACTTCGGTCCGTTGAATCTCTCCGACAGTGTTCACTCCCGTCAGTATTCGTATAGACCCGCTGTAACCGTCCGGGGCAACTGATTCCAGAATATATCCTGTTATGCTGCCATTTTTTCTGGCTACAAATACAGGGTGAGGTTTTTTATTTCCCAGATAATCTGATGTTACAGAATGGCATTCTTTTGTCAGGTCATGATCATAACGGTTTGCAGGTAGCATGCTACGCAACATCTCCAGCTGCTTTTCTTGCTGCTGAACGGCGATCACATCATGAGTTGCATAATCAGTAAAGACGATAGCCCCGGTACACACTAACGCAAACAAGCTCAGTCGCAATCCATTTTTTTGCATTGATTTCAGCATAATTAATGTCCGTAAACGCGAGATTGGCTGTATTTATCGATCAGTGGAACGAGAATATTGCACAGCAAAACGGAGAAGGCGACACCATCAGGATAGCCACCAAAATGACGAATGATAAATACCAGGGCACCAACCAACGCACCAAAAATCAGACGTCCACGAGCTGTAGTGCTGCCCGTTACCGGGTCAGTGATAATAAAGAACGCACCCAGCATGGTGGCACCACTAAGCAATTCAATTTCAGGAACAGAAAATTGTAATGGTGCTACATAGTGCGCTAAACCGCTGGTAATTCCCAGTGTTGTCAGCATGGCTACAGGAGTCTGCCATGGGATGATCCGTAGTAAAAACAGCAGTATACCGCCAGCAAGGAAACTGAGGTTGATCCAGCGCCAGCCATCGTCACTAATTGCCTTGAAATTTGGAGCAGAAACCAACTCATTCATGGCATGGCCACGGCCAGACTCTGTTTTCAGATGATCGAGAGGTGTCGCCATGGTGGTGCCGTCAACAAGGCTTTTTAGTTGATAGCTGGTGAGTCCGCCAGTTGTTTGCCCATTAAAAATGATAGAAGCCGTGTCCGAGGGGGATAATGTCTGAGACGCAATTGACTGTGGTACTTGCCAGGTTGTCATGGGCACCGGGAAAGAGACCAAAAGCAACACATACCCGACCATCGCGGGGTTAAACGGATTCTGACCCAAACCGCCATAGAGCTGTTTAGCGATCGTAATGGCGAATGCTGTTGCTAAAACTGTCATCCACCACGGTAATAACGGCGGAATTGCAACCGCAATCAGTGCTGCGGTTAATATTGCACTACTGTCACGTAATGACGGCAATATAGCGAAACCCCGGAGACGTAAAATGACGGTTTCACAAATTAAAGCGGTGCTCACTGTAAGCAACAACTGGAATAATACGCCCCAGCCGAACAGATAACACTGTGCAGCGATACCCGGGACCAGAGCAAAAATAGTCCAGCGCATAACGCTGCTTGTATTTTTTTGGCTATGACCATGTGGTGAAATGGCAATTGCAAATGACATGAATACTATTCCTGTTGTTCTTTAGACTGAGCAGCTTCAGCCTGAGCTTTTTTCGCTTTGGCTCGCGCGATAGCAGCGGCAACAGCGGCTTTACGCGCAGCATCAGGATCATCCGATACGGCTGATGGCTCAGGTTGTTTAATCTCGTCAGCAGCTTCAGTTTGCGCTTTCTTGGCTTTTGCCCGGGCTATAGCGGCGGCTATGGCGGCTTTTCGTGCTGCATCAGGATCTTCTGATGCGACTGAGGTCGTTGCAGTAGACTTAGCCTCTGCCTGAGTCGTTGATGTGTCTTCAGCAACCAATTCTGCTTTTCTTGCTTTGGCTCTTGCTAATGCAGCGGCCACAGCAGCTTTGCGGGCATCATCTGGACTTGTAATGGCTGAGGATAAAGCGACAGAATCCTGCTGTGATTTTTCAGCCTGATGTTGCAATGCCTGAGCTTTACGTGCTTCGCGTTCAGCCCGAATATCGATTTCGGCTGCTTTGTCTTTGTTATTCTGTTGCGCCTTGATGCGCATTATCGCTGCAGCAATTGGGTCTGCATTACTTGTATCACTTCGTGTAGCTGCAACTGGTGGAACATGCGCTTCACGCGCCAGCCGTTCTTCTTCCAGTCGTTGCTTTTTAGCCTCAAAGCGTAATTTAGCACGCTCTGCCTGCGCAGCTTCCTCGCGGATTTGCTCCATCTCTGCTTTTTCGTGCCGGTAATAATGAACCAAGGGGATATTACTTGGGCAGACCCAGGCACAGGCACCACATTCAATACAATCAGCTAAATTGTACTTTTCAGCATTCTCGTGATCGCCTGCTTTGCTGTACCAATAAAGCTGCTGAGGCAACAATGTGACAGGGCAGACCTCTGCGCATTTTCCGCAGCGAATGCAATTCATCTCATCATCGCGCGGGGGTAATTCACCGACACTTGGAGCCAGCAGGCAATTAGTTATTTTTACAACCGGAACATCAGCATGGGGCAGGGTGAAGCCCATCATCGATCCGCCCATAATGACACGTTGACGCGGCTCTGGTTGCAATGAAAACTGAGCCAGTAACCAGCGTACAGATGAGCCTAAACGTACCCAGGCATTACCAGGATTCCTGAATTGTGACCCCGTTAAAGTGACAACACGGCGGATCAATGGTTCGTCTTCAATGATAGCTTGCCGGATCGCATAAGTAGTTCCTACGTTCACCATGATCACACCAAGAGACAGTGAACGGCCTCGCGCTGGAACTTGTTTACCCGTCAGGATTTGAATCAACTGACGAGCACTACCGGAAGGATATTTAGTCGGAATAACCCGAACGATGACATCATCCGGCAACGGATTGAGCAGAAATGCTGAAATAGCCTCTGGTTTGTTATCTTCAATCGCAATGATCGTGATAGTGGGTCGCAGGATGTGCTTGATGATTTCAACACCTTCCAGGATCTCACGTGCATGCTCGCGCATTAACCGGTCATCAGCAGTGATGTATGGCTCACATTCAGCCCCATTAATGATCACGATTTCTGCTTTTTCGCGGGCAACACTCAGTTTGGCGTAAGTAGGGAAACCTGCACCACCCAAACCAGCAATTCCCGCCTGCCTGATCCGTTCAAACAGCGCCATCGCATCATGCTGTTTAAATTCAGGCCATGGGTCTCGTACACGCCATTCATCCAGACCATCTGGTTTGATGTGAACACATGGCTCACTCAGACCAGAGGGATGTGCAACCGTATGTGGCTCAATAGCAGTGATAATACCAGAGGTACTGGCATGAATAGGGACTTCCATTGGGTGTTCGCTGGCAGTCAGTTGCTGACCTGCCAATACTCGATCACCGACTTTTACCAGTAAGCGACCAACTCTGCCACTATGTTGTTTCAGGGGCAGAACGATAAAGGGCGGAATACCCGCATCAACCAAAGGAAATTCGCTGGATTCACGTTTATGTTCATCCGGATGTAGACCCCCATGGAAATCCCAAATTTTTCCTTTGCGGATCTTGCTGATGATATCGATAACACTCATTGCACCATCCTCACTGGAATTGTTTCTACATCCCACTTCCAACGATCTGGTGTAGCAGGTAGTTCAATCATTTCGATACAGTTGGTCGGGCAGGGATCAACACATAAATCACAGCCGGTACACTCACTGCGTAAAATGGTATGCATTAATTTAGGTGCGCCAATGATGGCATCAACAGGGCAGGCCTGAATGCACTTGGTACAACCAATACACAAATTTTCATGGATAAATGCGACACGCTTTGGTGGCACGATTTGCAGATCATTTTCTTCTGAAGGCGGTTCAACTCCCATGAGATCTGCAATTTTCTGAATTACCTGAGTCCCCCCCGGAACACATTTATTGATGCTATCTCCATCAGCAATCGCCTGAGCATAAGGACGGCAGCCAGGATAACCGCACTGGCCACATTGGGTCTGTGGTAAAACAGCATCCAACTTTTCAACAATAGGATCTGATTCAACCTTAAAGCGAATCGCGGCATACCCGAGCAGAACACCAAAAGCCAGAGCCAGGACAGTAAATACGAGGATGATAAATAATATCTGGTTCATGATAATCAGAGCTTAATCAGGCCAGTAAAACCAAGGAATGCCAGAGACATTAATCCGGCTGTAACCATACCAATTGCAATTCCCTGAAAAGGAACCGGTACATCTGCTGCAGCAATGCGTTCACGCAAGCTGGCAAATAAGATCAGAACTAATGAAAAACCGAGTCCACCGCCTAAGCCATATACAATACTTTGCATAAAGTTGTGCTGCAGATTGATATTCAGCAGTGCCAAACCTAATACAATGCAATTTGTCGTGATTAATGGCAGATAAATACCTAAGACCCTGTAAAGATCCGGTGCACTCTTATGAATGACCATCTCGGTAAATTGCACTACAACGGCGATAACAAGAATAAAGGCAAGAGTGCTGAGAGAGTTTGCGCCCAACGG